>CAIQQJ010000082.1 GCA_903873905.1 uncultured Flavobacteriales bacterium | reverse complement strand
AGAACTTGAATCCATCAATCCTTGTGTTACCGATGGACTTCCTCGCCAAGCTGAAATGATGATTGCGTAATACAATATTGGAAAGAGAATAAATCCCCAACCGAAAAAAGATTTTATTACGGATTGGATGAATTCTTTTTTTCTGTTGATCCACCAGTAGCAGGGAAAGATTGCGAAGTAGAGAATGAAAGGAAGTTTTGTAAGCGCAGCAATTGCCAAGAAAAATCCTGATAACAAAAGTGTATTTGTTTTTCCAGATTTTATCCATTGCAATCCGAACAGTAGTCCCCAAATACCACAACAAACCGCCATCATATCGGGCATTGGATTCATGGTGTAATAATAGAACAGTGGAGAAAAACTGAATGTCCATGCAGCAATTGCGGGTGCGCGGGGATCAGAAAAAAGAAGTTTCGCCAATTTCATCATTCCAAGCACGGAAAAAAGTCCAAGTAGGAAAATTAAAATGCGAGTGAGCATTATGCTGTAACCAAAAATTCGGTCGAGTAGGCCAACGCACCATTGCATCAGCGGAAATTCCAGCCTATGAATACCATTTGGTTGATCGAGATAGTTTGTTCTTGGATTGAAAATATTCAAATCATCTTTCGCGAAATGGCGAATATTCAATTGCGTTTCGGTTTGCCTCCATACGTGCACACCAACGAGATCGAGCGAAAAAATGCGCCAATGAAGCACAAGACTGACCAAGACAGCAATAATAAATGCCGATTTTGGGTTAAAAAAAACAAAATGGATTTGGCGATTCGGCAAAAGCGTCTAATTTTGCGCCAAGTTAAATGAAAACAACCTCACATACTCATCATCACGTTTGCACACCAATTCGGTGAGCCTGCTGGTGGTATGACAAAACATTCCAATTCCAACAAGGGCTTGCCACAAACGGTAAGCCTTTTTTATTTTTTTTAAAATTCTATTATGACCAAGTTGAAAATTGCAATTCAGAAATCAGGACGCTTAAATGAAGATTCCATTCGTTTATTGAAAGAGTGCGGGATTTCATTTAATAACGGTGTGAATAAACTCAAGGCGGAGGCTTTGAATTTTCCAATCGAGGTTTTCTTTTTGCGCGATGATGATATTCCAGAATATGTAGCGGAAGGAGTTGCGGATATCGGAATTGTTGGAGAGAATGTTTTGATTGAAGCCAACAGCGATGTGAAAGTGGTGGAGCGTTTGGGTTTTGGCAAATGCCGTTTGTCGATTGCTGTTCCCAAGAATGAAAAATATAAAGGTCTGAAAGATCTGCAAGGGAAAAGAATTGCAACAACCTATAAGAATGTGTTGCAGAAATTCTTGAAGAAAGAAAAAATTGATGCAGAAATCCATGAGATCAGTGGATCAGTGGAAATTGCTCCAGGAATAGGATTGGCGGATGCGATTTGTGATTTGGTGAGTTCTGGCAGCACACTTTTTATGAATGGATTGAAGGAAGTGGAAACGGTTTTGAAATCGGAAGCTGTTTTGGTGGCGAATAAAAAATTGAATGCAAAACAAATGGAAATTGTGGAGCGTTTGTTGTTCCGCATTCGTGCTGTTCGAAAAGCGAAACAGAACAAATACATTTTGCTCAATGCGCCCAATGACAAACTCGATAAAATCATAAAGCTCATTCCAGGAATAAAAAGTCCAACTATTCTTCCACTTGCCGATGAAGGATGGAGTTCGGTTCATTCTGTTTTGGAAGAAGATGAATTCTGGGAAATCATTGAGAAATTGAAAGCTGCTGGAGCACAGGGGATTTTGGTTGTTCCTATTGAGAAAATGATTGTTTGAGGAAGCCCCCCGACCTCACCCCCGGCCCCTCTCCGAAGGAGAGGGGTGAAAAAAATAAAATGAGATAAAATGAACTACTCGGAATTTCCTTCGAAAGAAGAACTTGAAAAAATACTGCAGCGTCCTGCTGAAGATGTTTCACAATTGGAAGAGAAAGTTCTTGCAATCATGCGCGATGTGCGTGAGCGTGGAGATACAGCTGTGCACGAGTACACGAAAAAGTTTGATGGTGTTGAGGTTTCTGATTTGAGTGTTTCTGAAAGTGAAATCAATGCGGCGGAAAAATCCGTGAGTATTGAATTGAAAGCCGCGATTCTTCTTGCGAAAAAAAATATTGAAAAATTTCACTCAGCACAAAAAGTTGAGGTGAAAAAAATCGAAACAATGCCAGGCGTAAATTGTTGGAGAAAGAATTTGCCAATAGAAAAAGTGGGCTTGTATATTCCCGGTGGATCAGCTCCATTGTTTTCAACGATTCTTATGCTTGCCGTTCCAGCACAATTAGCGGGTTGTAAGGAAATTGTTTTGTGTACACCTCCTTCGAAAGATGGTACAATTCATCCTGCAATTTTATTTACTGCTCATCTTTGTGGTGTGAATCGTATTTTCAAACTTGGTGGTGCGCAGGCTATTGCTGCAATGGCTTATGGAACAGAAACAATTCCGCGTGCCTATAAAATATTCGGTCCTGGAAATTCTTTTGTGACTTGTGCAAAGCAATTGTTGTCGCGGGAAGGAATTGCCATTGACCTTCCTGCTGGCCCATCTGAATTGGCTGTTTATGCCGATGCAACTGTTCCTGCTTCTTTCATTGCGGCCGATTTGCTTTCCCAAGCAGAACATGGTCGTGATTCTCAGGTAGTACTTATTTCAACAGACAAAAATGTTTTGCAAAAAGTGATGGGAGAAATTAAAACGCAAGTTGAGAAATTGCCAAGAAAGGAAATTGCACTTGAAGCGTTGAAAAAATCGCAGGCCATTTTAGTGAAAGATTCAACTAGTGCAATGCAAATGCTAAATGATTATGCACCTGAACATTTAATTTTGGCTTGTGAAAATGCCAATGAACTTTCTGAAAGCGTATGCAATGCAGGTTCTGTTTTTATTGGTGCATGGTCGCCAGAGAGCGCAGGTGATTATGCGTCGGGTACGAATCACACCTTACCTACGAATGGATACGCGCGTGCATGGAGTGGTGTTTCACTCGATAGTTTTGTGAAAAAGGTAACTTTTCAGGAATTGACAAAAGAAGGTTTGCAAAATATTGGTTCCGCCCTTGAGCTCATGGCAGAAGCCGAAGGATTATTCGCTCACAAAAATGCAGTGACAATTCGATTAAAATAAATTTACAAAGTTCCGAAGACCTTTGTGCCTTCGTGCCTTTGTGGCAAAAACAAAATCATGTTCGATATTGACAATCTACTTCGAAAAAACATTTTGGCACTCACACCTTATTCCTCGGCGAGAGATGAATTCAAAGGCAAGGCAGAAATTTTTCTTGATGCAAATGAAAATTCATTTGGTTCTCCACTTAATACCCTCTCCTTTTTCGGAGAAGGGCAAGGGGAGAGGTTCAATCGTTACCCAGATCCAATGCAATTGGAACTAAAAGAAAAAATTTCTCAGATCAAAGGTGTTCCTTCTGAAAATATTTTTCTTGGCAATGGAAGCGATGAAGCAATCGATATTCTCTATCGCGCATTTTGCAATCCGGGAAAAGATAGTGTGATTCTCACTCCTCCAACTTATGGCATGTATGAAGTGAGTGCGAATATCAATGATGTTTTTGTGAAACGAGTTCCACTCACAACGAATTTCCAATTGGATGTGGAAGCCATTGCAAATGTGGTGAATGAAAATACCAAATTGATTTTTCTGTGTTCACCGAATAATCCAACTGGAAATTCTCTTGATCGGGAAGATATTGAGATGATCTTGAATAATTTTGATGGAATTGTTGTTGTGGATGAAGCGTACATCAATTATTCCAGACAAAGAAGTTTCATTCCTGATCTTGTCGATTATCCAAATCTTGTTGTCTTGCAAACACTTTCGAAAGCTTGGGGTTTGGCAGGATTGAGAATAGGAATGGCATTTGCATCTGCTGATATTATTTCTGTTTTCAATAAGGTAAAACCTCCATATAATATAAGTGAAGCGACACAGAAAATCGCATTCAAGGCACTCGATAATATACAACAGATAAATTCTTGGATTAAGGAAGCTGTAGTGGAAAGGGAAAAACTTTCTGCTGCATTGAAACAAATTCCATTGATCTTGGAAATTTTTCCGTCTGATGCGAATTTTCTATTGGTGAAAGTGAAGGAACCAAAATGGGTTTACGATTATCTTTTGGGAAGAGGAATCGTCGTTCGCGATCGATCGAAAGTGCTTTTGTGTGATGGCTGTTTGAGAATTACAGTGGGGACACCTCAAGAAAATTTGCAATTGATTGACGATCTAAGAAATTATAAAGCATGAAAAAAATACTTTTCATTGACCGCGATGGAACATTAATCAATGAGCCACCAGACACTTTTCAGATTGACAGTTTCGAGAAACTTCAATTTCTTCCCGGTGCAATTTCTTTTCTTCGCAAAATTGTGGAAGAAACAGATTATATGTTGGTGATGGTTTCCAATCAGGATGGAATGGGAACCAAATCATTTCCTGAAAATACCTTCTGGCCTGTTCAGAATTTTATCATCAAAACGATGGAAGCGGAAAATATTTTTTTCGAGGAAATTTGCATTGACAAAAGTTTTCCTGAAGAAAATAAACCCACACGCAAACCAGAAACCGGAATGTTGACCAAATACATGAACGGTGATTATGATTTAAAAAATTCATTTGTCATTGGCGATCGTATTACGGATGTGAAATTGGCGCAGAATCTTGGAGCGAAATGTATTTTCTTGCGTAACTATGATAAGGTTGACGGTTGGGAAAATATAATTTCAAAAATTGTTGATGATTGGAAAGGAATTTATGATTTTTTGAAATTGCCATCCCGCATTGCCATTCACGAACGAAATACCAACGAAACAAAAATTAAAATTGAATTGAATCTCGATGGTAGCGGTGAATCAATAATCGAAACCGGAATTCCTTTTTTCGATCACATGCTCGAACAAATTTCACGTCACGGAAACCTCGATTTGAAAATTTCTGCAAAAGGCGATTTACAAATTGACGAACACCATACCATTGAAGATGTTGGAATTGCATTGGGAGAAACTTTTGTAAAAGCAATAGGAGATAAACGCGGAATTGAGCGTTATGGATTTTCTTTGCCAATGGATGATTGTCTCGCGCAAGTTGCAATTGATTTTGGAGGACGCCCGTGGACAGTTTGGGAAGCGGAATTCAAAAGGGAAAAGATTGGAGAGATGCCAACAGAAATGTTTTTCCATTTTTTCAAATCATTCAGCGATGCGGCAAAATGCAATTTGAATATTAAAGCAGAGGGAACAAACGAGCATCACAAAATTGAATCCATCTTCAAAGCTTTCGCAAAAACAATTAAGATTGCTGTGAAGAGAGATGCTTCCAATAATAAATTGCCGAGTACAAAAGGAGTTTTGTAAGTTGTTAGTTCGGAAATTAAAACGCTCCGAACTAAACGCTCCGAACTCCCCACTAAATAACTGGGTAATACTGATTCAATAAATACAAATATTGAGTAAATCCATGGTGACGAAAAATGCTTTTCGGATCATCGGGATAGAGTTTGTGATACGCTGCGTCCGCCTGGAAAATAATTGGAATGCCACAAGTCATATAATTTAAACTCGCAACAAAATCTTGTTTAGGGAATCCTGGGATATTTTTACAGACAAATTTTCCGCAATCTTTTCCAAGGTATTTGACAAATTGTTTTCTAGACCTTTTTACACTCCGATTCATTTTTCTGATCACATGTTTAGCCAGAAATTTCACAGGCCATTTCGCACCGCCAATTAGTAGATTAATGTTTTCGAATGGATTTCCCTTTTCAATATCATCCATTGCTTGAATGGAAAAAGGAACTTCAGGCACCCAATCAGCAGAACTCACAATGCGAAATGCCCAACCACCTCGTGTGATAAAATCGAAATCATAAGCATAAGCTTGATTGCCCACTTTCGGAACTCCACTTGCATAGGTTTTGAAAACAATATCAGCAGGAATGCTTTTTCCCTTTTCATAATGAAGATAGGACGTTAGCAAATCAATAATGGCTCCACCTTGACTATGACCCATCAGAATGAAATTTTTAATTCCCAATTTGTATTGCTCATTTATTTTCTCAATAATTTCCGGTGCAAGATTTGCAAGTCCAACAGTCCAGCCGATATGCACACACGCATTGGAATCTTCAGCAAGTTTATATTCGAAGAACTTTCCATTGCCCATATTCAACTTCCCTTTCGCTCGAATCATCCCAGAATAAAAATTTTCTGTCCAGGAAGGTGTAGTCCCAATTGTTCCGCGAACGCTGATGACACAAACGGAATCTTTACTCTTCCACAAATCCCAACGGTTATCCATTCCACTCACGGGTGAACGATAAATTAAATCGTATCCCACTGGATACGGCATCCATTTATTCACCCAAGGTGTGTCAACCTGATACGCGGAAACCGAAAGCATTTTTCTGAATTCATTGCCATCAAATCCGGGTTGAAGATTTCTGGCTGAAAGGTGCAGCACAGAAGCAGAAAGGAAGAGAAAAAGAAAATATTTTTTCATACTGCGAAGGTAATTGAAATGAGGAGATAGTTTTTTCGAAATTAATTAGAGGAGGATTTTTTTTGTGCCCTTCACGGACCTATCTCCATACTTATTATTTTTCTTTCATTATCAACGAGTGCGCTGATGTCCACGAAAAGTGCGGACTTGGAATTTTGTAGCAACGAGCAGCGTAGGTTGTGCGTACAAAATTTCAAGTCTTTTTTCGTGGGGCCTTTTTTGATTACTTTTTGGGCAAGCAAAAAATGACAGAATGAAAAGATATTTGCTAGTGAAAGAAAAACTAGCATCTGAAAACTTGATGCAATTAATAGTTCATATTTCTAAATAATTGTGGACAGAAATTAGCTCCAATGGAGAGGGGTTTTTCTATTTGTGATT
>CAIQQJ010000081.1 GCA_903873905.1 uncultured Flavobacteriales bacterium | reverse complement strand
CATCTGGTTGGTTCAACTTGCGCAGGCGTTTTTGCAAGAGGATTGGAGTTATTATTCACTTTATCCAAGAAGTATTCACGGTCTTATTGGTATTCTCACAGCGCCATTGTTGCATGCTGGTTGGGGACATTTGATTGGCAATACACTTCCTTTACTTGTTCTCAGTTATTTGCTTTTCAATTCCTATAGGGAAATAGCAGGAAAAATTTTCTGGATGACATTTTTTCTCAATGGAATTCTGCTCTGGCTTTTTGCAAGAGAAGCTTTTCATCTTGGAGCAAGCGGATTGGTATACGGACTCGCCTCTTTTTTATTGTTCAGTGGCTTAATTCGAAAACATCCACAATTGGCGATGATTTCCTTTCTCGTAATTTTTCTCTATGGAAGTATGGTCTGGGGAGTTTTTCCATTCGATCCGCACGTTTCTTGGGAAGCACATTTGTATGGTGGATTAACCGGATTGATATTGTCGATTGTTTACAGAAAAGAAGGTCCGCAACCAAGAAAGTTTTTTGAAGATGAAAAGGAAGAAGAGGAAATTTCCATTGACAAAATGGGACCGCATGAAGAGAAATCTCCCTTGGAAATAGTGTATTCTTACAAGGAAAAGTCTTCTGAAGACTGAGTATTGCGTATTGGGTATTGCGTATTGAGACTGTGTTCAAGGTTTTATTTCAGAAATAGTTATAAATACGAAGTAATCATTGCCCTGCAGGCAGTCTCAATACCCAATACTCAATACTCAATACCTATCTTTGCACCATGAATTTATTATCAGTTGAAAACATCTCAAAATCATACGGAATTCGCACTTTATTTAAAGATGTGAGTTTTGGATTAGAAGATGGTGATCGTGTTGCTTTGGTGGCGAGAAATGGAGCAGGTAAATCTACTTTATTGAATATTCTTTCTGGAAAAGATCAACCCGATACAGGAAAAGTTACCATTCGGAAAGGATTGTCTATTGGAGTTCTTCAACAGGATCCCCAATTTGATTTAGATAAATCGGTTATTGAGGCGGTTCTCGAAGGCGAAGCTGAAGTTTCTAAATTGGTTCGTGAATATGAATTGTTGTTGGAGCAATCTGAACACGATGCTAGCGAGGCAACACAAACGAAATTGCATGATGCAATGGAACGCATGACTGAGTTGAATGCGTGGGATCATGAAACGGAAGTGAAAACACTTTTATCAAAATTGGGATTCACAGAAGTTGCCCAAAAAGTTTCCACACTTTCAGGCGGACAGAAAAAACGTTTGGCATTAGCACAACTTTTAATTGCGGAACCGGAATTATTAATTCTCGATGAGCCTACCAACCATCTTGACATTGATATGATTGAATGGTTAGAGGGATATTTGACTTCTCGAAATCTCACTATTCTTCTTGTTACCCACGATAGATATTTTCTTGATCGTGTTTGTCAACGCATTATTGAAATTGATAAAGAAACATTGTTCAATTACGATGGAGATTTCCCCTATTTCATTGAAAGAAAAGCAGAACGTGAAGAGCAAGAAGCAAGTACATTGGAGAAATCCCGAAATCTTTACAGACGTGAATTGATTTGGGTTCGAAAAATGCCTCGTGCACGTGGTACAAAACAAAAAGCGAGAACCGATGCATTTGATAAAGTGGCAGAAAAAGCGAAAGGTCGAGTGCAAGAAGAAGAATTGAAGTTGGAAGTGAAGATGTCGCGTATGGGTGGAAAAATTATTGAAATGATCCACGTCCATAAAAGTTTTGGAGATAAATTGATCTTGAAAGATTTCGATTATACTTTCAAAAAGGGTGAGAAGATCGGTATTGTTGGAAAGAATGGTGTGGGAAAATCCACCTTGCTGAATGCAATTATGGGATTGGAACCAATTGATTCAGGGAAAATTCAGGCGGGAGAAACAATTGTGTTCGGCTATTATTCTCAAACAGGAATGATTGGAAATGAAGAGAAGCGCGTAATTGAAGTAATCAAAGACATCGCGGAATTTTTTCCTTTGGCAGATGGAACAAAAATGTCAGCCGCACAAATGTTGCAGCGGTTTTTATTTCCACCACAAACACAATTCAGTTATGTTTCTTCACTCAGTGGAGGAGAACGCCGGCGCTTGTATTTGTTGACCGTACTCATGAAGAATCCGAATTTTTTGATTCTCGATGAGCCTACAAATGATTTGGATATTCTCACGCTTGGAATTTTAGAAGATTTCCTTCTCGATTTTCCGGGTTGTGTGATTATCGTTTCCCATGATCGTTATTTCATGGATAAATTGGTGGATCATCTTTTTGTTTTTGAAGGAGAAGGAATCATAAAAGATTTTCCTGGAAATTACTCGCAGTGGAGAGAAAAGCCTTCGAATGCAAGAGCTTTATCACGTGAAATTGAGAGCAGCAACAAAACAACTGCAATCAAGGAAGAGAATGTTGCGAAGAAAAAAAATCCTGAAGCTAATTCTGAACTCCCAACTCCAAACACCCAAGTCAAGCGTAAACCTTCTTTCAAGGAAAAATTCGAATTTGATTCTTTGGAAAAAGATATTCCTGCTTTGGAAAAAGAGAAAATTGAAATTACAGATAAGCTTTCTTTTTGTGTTGATCACGATGAGATCAGAAAGCTTTCGGAACGTTTTGCTGTAGTTGAAACAGAACTGGAAAATAAATCCTTGCGTTGGTTGGAGATGTCGGAAATATTTTCTGCATAAAATTTATCCGATCATTTTCTTTGCACTATTTATAGACGCCTGTTTCCATATCTCGAATTTATGAGATTTTGAACCTAGCAGGACACTCACTTTTCTTAATTATTTCCCAAAAGCTCATTTTTTTTTGAGGGCTTGCTGATTGGCGTCATAATTACTGACATGTCCCGGAAGTATATTTGGTAATAGGAATGTTATTTTCAGAAGAATAACTGATTTAGAAAGCAGTGATTTTGAAATGGACTTTCTGTGTGACCTCTTCAGGTTTTCATTATTATCATTTCAAATTGAGAAAGTTGATTCAGATTTTGTTGGTAGATACAATTGAAGAGGATTATATTCTTTTGAAAGGGCTTTTCAATGATATACCTAACAAGAAATATAGTGTTGATTGGGTGGCCACTTATCAGGAAGGGATTAAGGAAGTTGCTCGAGGCAAGCATGATGTTTATTTGGTGGATTATCAACTTGGATTGAATGAAGAAAAGGGTCTTGATCTTGTTCGTAATTCAATTAGTGCGGGCAGTAGAGCTCCATTTATTATTCTTGCCGGTTCGCACAGCGCAGAAATAGATGAAGCTGCAATGAATTCCGGCGCGCTTGATTTTCTTGTAAAAAGTGATTTGACTTCACATGAATTGGAGAGTTCAATCCGTTACAGTATTAATCATGCAAAGAATATTGAGGAGATAAAAAGCTTAAACACCGATTTGGAACGAAGGGTAGAGGAACGTACAGATGGTTTGCGTCAAGCATTAAAAGATTTGGAATTTTCAAAGGAAGAGACAGAAAAAGCATTAAAGAAAGAAAAAATATTGAATGAACATAAGTCTCGATTTGTAACAATGGCTTCACATGAATTCCGAACGCCACTCAGTACTATACTTTCTTCTGCCAATCTGATTTCGAAATATACAGATGCTATTTCTCAGGAAAAAAGACAAAAACATATCGATCGAATTAGAACATCCGTGCACGACCTTACAGATATTCTGGAGGATTTTCTTTCACTGGGTAAACTGGAAGAAGGAGCCATTTCTGCACAACCTGAATTGTTTAATCTAAACGATTTGTGTAATCAGGTTGTTTCCCAAATGGAGTCGCTTATTGGGACAGAGAGAGAAATTATTTACGAATATTCAGGCTTATCAAACGATGTGTTTCTAGATCCGAAATTATTCAAAAACATATTGATTAATTTATTGTCCAATGCTGTCAAGTTTTCGGCGGAAGGAAAACCAATTCATTTTTCAACAGAATTTAAGAAGAATGGTTTGGTGATACGCGTAATTGATCACGGCATTGGAATTCCGGAAAGTGAGCAACTTCACATGTTTGAACGGTTTTTCAGGGCAAGTAATGTTACCAATATACAAGGAACAGGTTTGGGATTAAATATTGTAAAAAAATATGTTGAAATGATGAAGGGAGAACTTTCTTTTTCATCGAAGATTGGAGAGGGGACAACCTTCACTTTAAAATTACCCGTTAAAATTTAAATTGAATATTAAAGAATATTGTGATCGTATGATAAGTTTTTTGCTTTTCATAATTAGCAAATTTAATTGTTTACGATATCCAATTTGGGCTCAGCTTTATTTCCAACATCTTTGGAAATAAAATAAATCATGATACTTATTATCGCTCCAAAAAAACACCAAACAGAAATGACATATCGTTCATAGAATATTTCTGTAACGATAAAGGATATAAGGATAAGTGCACCGAGGTAAGGCATTTTCTTGTTAGTTGAAATAAAGGCTGGAACAACTGTCACCATAAAATAAAATACTCCTCCGATGATTTGCATAGCTATTGGGAAATTCATTACATAAGTAATGTGGTGGCCAGCAATTCGAGCGTGAATTTTATTATTAAAGAGAAATAGTGCAACTGCAATGGAAAGGCATGTTCCAAGAACGGTAAAAGTCAAAAACGTCTTTTTACGCTTTTTGTTTGTTTCTATAAGAGAAATAGAAAGAGGAACCCAAATAGGCCAGACTATTTGTGCTATTATAATAAAAAAGTAAGTGCTGAAATTTTCAGAAACAAATAGTGTTTTTTCTGATAAAGCCAACCACAAGAAACCTTCTGCAATTTGCTGGATAGAAAAAATCAATGGAATAAATGCAAAAAAACCTTCTTGCATTGTTCTCACATTTTTTAAGGAGGCAATTCCAATTACAGCAAGAACGGCTCCTGAGGTAAAACTTGCTGTTGCTGAAAAACACATATATTTTTTTTAAAAGGATGAAGCAAATATTTACATGAGCAAGGTAGCTAAGATAGTGTGTGCTTTTTCAAATAGTGATTAATTGCATTTGACGAATTGACTTTTTCCATCCGTGATTTGAATCACAATACATTTTGACTCGAGACACGACCAACCATTAATTCTCAAATTATGTTTGTTGCAAATCTGATGATAAGATATCAGTGATAGAAACAGAAAAAAACAAAAACCACAATTATGAGAAAGTTTACACTTACCATGTTTGTCTTACTACTTGCAGTTGCAGGTATAAAAGCGCAAACATCGTGTTCGGATCTTAACGGATACGTTAGTTCGAAAAACACATCGGGCACGGGGGCTTATACCCTAACGGCGGGTCTTGAAGAAAAGGCTGCGCAAACTTATTTTTATTCTGGACCTGGAAAAGTTACCAGTGTTCGTGTTTATGGAAATTATCCAGAGACACATGGTCATGTTGATTTGCAAGTTGGCATTTCAAATGTTGATGCATCAGGCAGACCAACTACATCCATTCAAACTGTTAATGCAACATGGGAACACAGTAATAATTACGCAGGATATATCACCGTCTATTTTTATGGAGGTGGAGTTCCTGTAGATGATAATTTCGCTGTGACTGTTGCACTTCGTAATCCTTCGCCTCTTACATCTTTTCAGTTGCAATACACTGGAAACGGGGAAGGACATGGAGAGAATCTTGCTTCATTAGCAGGAACTTCAACAGGATATAATTGGACAAGTGCCATGACGAGTTTCAATAAGGACGGCGATTTTTACTTGGTTCCTAGAATGGCGAATTATATTATTCCGGAATTTACAATGTCCACTGCTTGCGCGACAATAAATGCACCGGTAACCTTCACCAATTTATCTGAATTTACTAAGGATAGTATGTTCAACACTATCGGACTTTCGCATTATACAGGAACTTCCTATTTTTATAATTGGGATTTCGGTGATGGTAGTCCCGTTTCACATGTTGCTAATCCAGTCCATGTTTACACTACTGGAAGTACTCATACCGTTACACTCACTTGTTATATTGATGGATGGAATAATGATTGTTCTTTCAGTAAATCACATGCAGTGTCTGTAGGACTTTCACTTACATCAACTGTTACAAATGCAGTTTGTTCTGGTTATACAAATGGCACCATTACATTAACAGGAACGAGTGGATCGGCACCTTATACCTACAGTCTTGATGATTCACCTTTCCAAAGCAGTGGTGTTTTCAACAATCTTGGGGCGGGTACTTACACAGGAATGGTTCGAGATAATATGGGATGTGAATCAATGACATCCATTACAATTACGGAACCGGCACCGATTATCATCGCAAGTATTGCTGCTTCCAATGCAAGTTGTGGCAACGCAGACGGTGCACTTTCTGTAACAGCATCTGGTGGAGTTGGAACATTGACCTATCAGTTAAATAGTAATCCTTATCAAGCAAGTGGAGTTTTTACAAATCTTGCACATGGTTTTTATTTAGTTAGTGTAAAGGATGGAAATGGTTGTATTGCCACTTCCACTGTAGCGGTTAATGATCAAGGAGCGCCAACACTTTCAATTATTTCTCAGACAAATGTATCCTGTCATGCTGGAAATAATGGTACGATTGTAATGATTGGAACGGGTGGCTCAGGTACACTTCAGTACAGTGTGAATGGAGGACTTAACTGGCAAACCAATGGTTCGTTCTTAAATCTTTCTGCAGGAATACACCATGTTATTGTAAAAGATGCAACGGGTTGTTCTTATGCAACTGAAGTTACTATTAGTGAACCTCCTGCAATTACTTTTGCTGTAAGTTCAACTCCAGTACAATGCAACGGTTCAGCGGATGGAACAATTACAGTAAGTTCGGTAACAGGTGGAACTGGTACACGCAACTATAGTTTGAATGCTATAAATTATCAATCTAGTAATGTTTTCAGTGGATTGCTAGCAGGTTCATATACTGTTTATGTTCGTGATATTGCAAGTTGTCAATCTACAATGACAGTTAGCATTTCACAACCATCTTCTATTACTGCGAGTGCTGTTGTTGTAAATGCGGTTTGTAACGAATCGTTTACGGGTTCTATTACTATAAATGCAACAGGTGGAACTCCGGGATATATTTATAGTATTGATGGAGAAAATTTCCAATCATCAAATATTTTCAATGAACTTGGGGCTGGAAGTTATGTCGTTACCATCCGCGATGAAAATGGTTGTCAGCGATTAGTTAATGCAACGATAACAGAACATTCTGTAATTAGTGCAAGTATTACTGTTGGCTCTTCAACATGTGGAAATGCAAATGGAACTATTCTAGTTGCAGGTTCTGGTGGATCAGGTTCTGGATATACCTACAGTATTGACGGTACAAATTTCTTTGTAAGCGGAGCATTTAGTGGTTTACTTTCTGGTCCATATGATGTTGTCATAAAAGATGGAAGTGGTTGCGAGAATGTTTTCTTTGCTTCAATACATGACGCAAATGGCCCTACTTTCACTTCAGTTAGTCATACAAATGTTGGTTGTTATGGTGGTCAAGATGGAACCATTACAATTAATACTGTAACGGGTGGAAGTGGTGTATTAAATTATAGTGTGAATGGTTCTGTATGGCAAACCTCAACCAATTTTACAGATTTGGCTGCTGGAACTTATGTTCTGCTTGTTAAGGATGTAAATGGTTGCGTTGGTTACATACCAGTTGTTATCACACAACCAACTGCAATTGTATTAACAGTTTCAGTTGTCAATGTAACTTGCAATGGTAGTGCTACCGGTGCGGTAACAATCAGTGCGGCTGGCGGTGCAGGAACATTGGCTTACGGGCTTGATGGCGAAACTGGATTCCAATCAAGTAATGTTTTCAATCACCTTGGAGCAGGAACATATGTTGCTGTCGTTCGTGATGCTGCGGGATGTGAATCTTATTTGCCATTTACTATCACTGAGCCAAGTCAAATTGTAATTCATGCTACAGTGTTGAACGTAAGTTGTCATGGAAATACTGATGGTGCAATAAACATCCTTGCTACTGGAGGAACAGGTGCTCTTACTTATAGCATTAATGGAACTGTTTATCAAACTTCTCATTATTTTGAAAACTTAGCTCCTGGATTCTATACCTGCTATGTAAAAGATGCAAATGGATGCGTTGAAACACTCACTGTATTCATTGCAGAGCCTTTGGAATTGATGGTTATCTCTAATGTTCAGAATATCGTTTGCGCTGGTGGAAATAATGGAGTAGTTGATCTTACAGTTCTTGGAGGTACTTATCCTTACACCTACGCTTGGTCAAATGGTGAAGAAACAGAGGATATCTTTAATCTCGTTGCTGGGTCATATACAGTAACCATTACTGATGCAAATGGTTGTATTTATACACAATCCTTCATTATCAGTCAGCCTGTCAATCCACTTATTGTAAATGGAGTTGTGGTAAATGCAACAACACAAGCAGCTGTTGATGGAAGTGTTGATATCACAGTAACTGGTGGCACTGGCCCATTCACTTTCTACTGGAGCAATGGTGCAACTACAGAGGACCTTACAAACGTGGCTCCTGGTGTATATCTTGTTACAATTACTGATTTGAATGGATGTGTTACTACAGGTGTTTACGTAGTGTCATTCGGTATCGGTATCGAAGCTCAAGCTGCAAATTCTGAATCAATTTCATTGTATCCGAATCCAGCTCACGAATTCTTTACGATCGATGCAGGAACATTCATCATTGACAAACTTGAAGTAATGGATATTTTGGGACAAGTTGTTTACACAACCGAACCTAAAGTTGCCAAACCACAAGTTAATACAGCTGTTTTGAGTCAAGGTATTTATTTTGTTCGCCTAACTATTGATGGTGCAACAATTACAAAACGTATCGAGATTTCTAAATAGAGAATGATTTGTTGAAAAGAAAAATTAAATGGGAGGAGAGCGAGCCAAATGGTCCGCTCTCCTTTTTTATTTGATCATCATCACACCTTCCTTTGATCGCAATCATTCCAAGCTCATCTTTTTATCATTCTCTTTGTTGTAGGAAAAAAATAATTCTAAAAAATAATATTATGCCAAATACGATACTCGTCATAGAAGACAACACAGAGATGCGGGAAAATACTGCAGAATTATTAAATCTTGCCGGTTATTCTGTGGTTGTGGCAGGCAATGGAAAAGAGGGATTAAGTCAGGCAAAACAAATCAAACCAGATCTAATTCTTTGCGATATTATGATGCCGGAATTGGATGGCTATGGTGTTTTGCGTGTAATTGAAAATTCGCCTGAAATGGCTGGCACACCTTTTGTTTTTCTTACGGCTAAAGCAGAGAAAAATGATTTCAGAAAAGCAATGGATCTTGGAGCTGATGATTATTTGACAAAACCATTTGAAGGTGATGATTTGTTGCGAATGGTGGATGGTCGATTGAAAAAAAGCCGTATCCAGAAAAAATCTTTTGAAAATAATCTGCATGGTTTCACTGAATTTCTAAGTGATGCAGGAAATTTAATCGGAAAGGATCTTTTGCCTGAAAAAAGAGTTGTGAAAAAAATAAAGAAAAAAGACACTATTTTTTCAGAAGGGGAAACTGCAGGACACATGTATTTTATTGTTTCAGGAAAAATAAAAACATTCCGTACAAATGAAGATGGAAAGGAATTGATAACAGCGATTTTGAAAGAGGGTGATTTTTTTGGATATATTTCCATGTTTGATGAAAAGGGAAGACGGGAATCTTCCATTGCTATTGAAGATGCAGAATTGATTTCAATCAGCCGCGATGATTTTCTTACCATTCTCCATAGTCAAGATGTTATTGCTATGAAATTCATAAAGTTTATGGCTAATAACGTGAATGAATCAGAAAATAGATTGCTGAAACTTGGTTACGATTCCGCACGCAAAAGAGTGGCTGAGGCCCTATTGTTTATTTTCAAAAGATTTGGTTCAACTGAAAATAGATTTGTTCCAATCGCTCGCGAAACAATTTCTTCTATAGCAGGTGTTGCACCAGAATCTGTAAGTAGAAATCTCAGTGATTTTAAAGAGGAAGGGTTAATTGAATCTGAAAACGGAAGCATTAAAATTCGTGATTTCAGCAAATTGGAAAAAATGAAATATTGATTTTGTGCAAGTCTCATTTTGGATTTTGAAATGGTTTTGCAAAAAAGTGAAATTGAAGTAATTTATCAGAATAATTTTAGCCTGTCTGAAAGAGAAAAATATTATTCTATTAGTTGAGTAAATAAAAAATAATGCATTCGGAAAATGAAAAAAAATAAGCATAATGATCAGGAGGAAGAGCCGGATGAATTGGAAGATCCTGAAGTTCCTTTGCAACCAGAAATCCCCTTAAAACCGAGTGAAAAACCTTTTGAAAACCCGGATATTCCTGAATTAATTCCACAAGAACCCAAACCAAATCCGTTCACTCCGGCGCCTGAACCAACAATTATTCCCAAGGAAAATCCTGGACAAAATCCAAGGAGTGATTTCGTGTGAAAGTATTAAAATTGCAATTTGACTTAAGTTATTACCCGATCGAAAATTCAGCGCCCCGAAAGGCTGTCTCACAAGGAGACAGCCTTTTTGATTTTGCCCAAATTTATTTTGTTGAAACGGACTTCAATTATTTTTTCATGATAAATGTGAACACTGGTCTGAACCCAATGTAAGCTCGTCCATCTGTAACACCAACATATTGTTCGGGTGCTTCTATTTTCACATTATCAACATCACTGTACCATGATCCTCCCATAGCTCGAAGTACTCCTTCTTTGGGGTGAGATACTTTTGGATCCTGTGTCCAAACCATTTCAGCAACATTTCCAAGTGTGCAATACAAGCCTGAATTATTTGGATTGTACGAATATACTGGCGCTGTAACCAAAGTGTCAATTGCTCGGGCCGCAGTAGTCACAATTGCACGCGTTGACATTTTGGCCGCAATACAACCTTTGTTATTGTTCTTGTTCATTGCAGGTCCTTCAGGTGCAAGTTTATTTTTGGAAATGGAATAATTTAAATCGCACAAATAACATCCAATGTTGTTTTGAACTCCAGGTTGCTTGACATATTTTTCCCAAGGATATTGAATGGCAGTTGTGTCCCCAGCACGCGCGGCATAAATCCACCATATATTGTTTGGTAAATAGAAATCGAAATACGCAATATATTGCCCTTTGATTTCCTTTTTGTCAATTGCAGAATTCATTTCAGTGGAAAGCCAATGGCAAAAAAGTTCGGCTCCTTTTCGAGACATATTAACGGCAGGAAAATCATTGTATTTTTCACTCTCGAAATAAACATTGTCAAATTCAGGAATGCCCACAGCTTTCCATCCGTCTTTCACTGGAGCAGCAAGTAGATAATCATCATAATTCCCTTGCACAAGAAGATCATTCAAAAAAGTGCGGTATTCAAAATTTGTAACTTCTGAATTCTTTATGTAAAAAGATTGCACTTTTACCATTGTATCATTCACGCTTGTTTCACCAGCTGGCATCAATGTGTAAACCTTTTTCCTAGGATTCACAATGTCTTTTAAAATTTTCAATTTATCTTTTGCCGTCTGTATTTTCTGCACTCCCGTTAAAGTCGGAACATCTTCATAATGCAAGGTGTTATCCTCTGGAATATGAAAAGTTGTCGGAATGCTTTTCGATGGTCCATTATTGATGTTGTTGGTTTGAATGGAATCTTCCTTTTTTGTGGAATCCATTATTGCAGCCATCACCGCATTGGTTTGTGGTAATGGATTTTCATTTACTTCTGTTGGAATAACAGGAAGACTTTGATGGGTTGCTGCGTTGTTTTTTACTACAACTTGAACTGAATTGGCCTGAGCAACGACTTTCTGGTTTTTTGAAGTGAAGAAAAGCACGGAAGCAATTGTTGCAATTGTGATAAAAGACAACAGGAAAATATTCAACCTGAATTTCGATCCGCCGATTTTGAAATCTCTTGTGAGTTTTTCTATGATGGTATGATTGTCTGATGCCGAAGCAGAATCTGTGGAATCTGCGTAATCTGCGGCTAGAATAGTTTGTGCCATGGTTTCCATTGTTTGTTCGTTAGAAATTTTTTCCTGTTCCAACAAGGCATGACGGAGCAACACATCAAAGTGCTCGTCTGAAATGAAATCGTCGTCCGTAGTTTTCATGCTTGTTGAATTTTATTTGTGTTAATTTTTTCATTCAGTTTATCCGCGAGTTTTTTCTTCAATCGCCCGTAATAAACTTTCAAATGATCTTCCGGCTTTCCCGTGAACTTCGCGATTTCAGCATATGGAACATCCTGAATCTTCATCAGCAACAAAATCCTTTCCCAATCCTCGAGTTGATCAAGCTCGGCAATCAAAAAATTCATTGAGGCAGATGGTTTTGTTTCACCAACGGAATCCGTCACATCAGAAAATGATGCATCGAGTTCAATAATTTCTATCGGAAGATTTTTTCTGTCACGATAGAAATTGCGCAGGTTATTAATGAAAATCGTGAACACAAATCCTGAAAATTTCGATTCACTTTCGAATTTGTAATTGGAACTTGTTTCAAGCACACGATATAATGTTTTGTAAACCAAATCCCAATTTTCATCTTCATTCACTTTCCATTTTTTTCGCGCATATCCGAAAAGTTTCTTCCCGTAACGCTCATACAAAACCTTGATGGACTCCTTATCCTTCTTGGTAATCAGTTCGTACGTAGTTTTCAATTCAGGCATTCGATGGTCTCATTTCTTATAGGAACACAAACAGGTAACAAGGGAGGGTAAAGGTAATTAGGTGATTGGGTGATTAGGTGATTAAGTGTTTTTTGGAGCAGATCATTTTATTTTTCCACTAACACTTCACCCGCTTTCCGCTGCAAGGCCCCAACAGAACTGTTGGGGGCTTTCCGCTACAATCGGGGCTATTTCCGATCTCATCAGTTTCAAACAAAAAGTGTCACAGCGGCACAGCGACACAGAAAAATTTTCATCCCCTCATCCCTTAATCATCCAATCACTTATTTACCTCATTTTCCTTATCTTCGTTCCTCTCAAATCCGCATTATTCAAATCAAAAAATGTCCGCTCCTTTGACCGAACAACGTACAAAAGCCGGGGCCGTTCCCGTTTCTGTGGCACTCAAGGCTTTCGAGCTCATGTGCACCGCAAAAGCGATGACGGAAATTTATGAGGCGAATAAGGATGTCACAGCCAAATACGTGCACGCAACTTCTCGCGGACACGAAGCCATTCAACTTGCGCTTGGTTTGCAATTAAAACCACAGGATTTTCTTTCTGCCTATTATCGCGATGATAGCATGTTGCTCGGAATCGGAATGCAACCGTTTGATTTGATGTTGCAATTGATGGCCAAACGCGATGATCCATTTTCAGGTGGAAGAACTTATTATTCCCATCCAAGTTTGCGCCGCGATGACATGCCGAAAATCCCCATGCAAAGTTCTGCAACAGGAATGCAGGCAATTCCGGCCACGGGTGTTGCCATGGGATTAAAATATTTGGAAGAACAAAATCTCGCTGCCGATTTCGGTGATGAAAAACCATTCATGACTTGTTCACTTGGTGATGCCTGCATTACAGAAGGAGAAGTTGCGGAGGCATTTCAAATGGCCGTATTGAAAAAATTGCCGATTCTTTATCTAGTTCAAGATAATGAATGGGATATTTCTGCAAAAGCAAAAGAATTTCGTGCGCAAGATGCAAGTGAATATGCAAGAGGTTTTAAAGGTCTGGAAGTTCGCACCATCGATGGAACGGATTTCATGCGCAGTTATGAAACCATTCGAGATGTCATTGCGCTAATTCGTAAAGAACGTCGTCCATTTTTGATTCATGCAAAAGTTCCTTTGCTCAATCACCATACATCAGGTGTGCGCAAAGAATGGTATCGTGATGATTTGGAAGAAGCGGCGAAGAAAGATCCATTCCCAAGATTGCGCAATCAATTGATCATGGGTGGAATTGATGAAAAGGATTTGGATGGAATAAATGCAAGCGCAAAAGAAAAAGTTGCTGTAGATTTTAAACGTGCGCAAGCAAGTGAAGATCCTCGTCCAGAAGATTTATTCACACACGATTTCGCTCCAACTCCAATCACAGCCGAAATAGGTATTCGCGAACCAAAAGGAAAAGAGAAAATAGTTATGGTGGATGCTGCATTGTTCGCCATGCAGGAAATTTTATCCAAACATCCTGAAGCTTTATTGTACGGACAAGATGTTGGCCTTCGACTCGGTGGCGTTTTTCGTGAAGCTGCAACTCTTGCTGAAAAATTTGGTGAGAAAAGAGTTTTTAATACACCCATTCAAGAAGCGTTTATCATTGGCAGTACGGTTGGAATGTCTGCAGTTGGTCTCAAACCAATTGTTGAAGTTCAATTCGCCGATTATATCTGGCCAGGCTTGAATCAACTTTTTACGGAAGTAAGTCGTTCTTGTTATTTGTCCAATGGGAAATGGCCAGTCTCAAGTATCATGCGTGTGCCAATTGGTGCGTATGGAAGTGGCGGACCCTATCACAGTTCAAGTGTTGAATCGGTTCTTGCAAATATTCGCGGAATAAAAATAGCCTATCCAAGCACAGGAGCCGATTTGAAAGGATTGATGAAATCTGCTTACTACGATCCAAATCCTGTTGTGATGCTTGAGCATAAAGGATTGTATTGGTCAAAAATAAAAGGCACGGAAGATGCAAGGACAATTGAACCCGATGAAGATTATGTAATACCATTCGGAAAAGCGAGAATGGTGCAGGATGTTGAATCATCAAAAGACAAAACAACATTGACAGTAATCACTTATGGAATGGGAGTTTATTGGGCGAAAAATGCTGCAAAAAATTTCCCGGATCGAATTGAAATTATTGATTTGAGAACCATTGTTCCACTCGATGAAGAAGCGATTTTCAATTCCGTTCGCAAGCACAATCGTTGCATGGTGGTGAGTGAAGAACCAACCAACAACAGCTTTGCACAAGCCGTCGCAGGAAGAATTTCCAAATTCTGTTTCGAATCACTCGACGCACCAGTTGAAATTATCGGAGCAGAAAATCTTCCAGCCATTCCATTGAATTCAACTTTAGAACACACCATGCTTCCCAACGCCGAAAAAGTTTCCGCTGCAATGGAAAAATTGTTGTCTTATTAACTCTGCGCTCTCCGCGCCTCTGCGGCAAATAAATCTATTCTGAATTTTCCCCAATGCTCAACAACATCCGTATCGATAAAAAATTCTGGATCAATTTGATTTTTTTCATTCTTGGTGGAATAGTATTGCTCTACCTCATCATGAAATACCGAGTTGCCCCTGATTTGAAATTCGACAATCTCCAATTAAAAACTACAGAAGGACAAGTCGTTCATCTTTCCGATTATAAAGGCAAAGTGATCTTCCTGAATTTCTGGGAAACTTGGTGCGGACCATGCAATAAGGAAATGCCAAGTATTGAAAGAGCACGTCAACAAATGGACAGTACTAAAATGGTTTTTATTACCATTTCAGAGGAAGAACCAAGAATCATTTCACTTTTCAGCAGTATGCATAATTATCATTTTGAATATTTGATCAGTGATAAAAAATTCTCTGAACTTGGAATCAACACCTATCCGACTTCTTACATCATCGATAAAGATGGAAAAATCGTTGTGACAAAAATTGGTGGAGTGGAATGGGATTCTCCAGAAATGTTGAATTACATGAAGGAATTGACGAAATAATTTAAAAACTATTATTCAGCATTTGTGGAATCTATCACTATTGTTCATCCTTAATTTTTAATCCTTAATCCTTAATTCTTAATCCTCAATCACCCAATACCACTAATCCCTTGTCACAAGCCACTTGTCCCTCGTCCCTCTTCACTTAACAGTTCTTAAGAAAATACAGTACGCTTTTTGCCTAAATTTGAAGTTATACAATAAACGTCTTTTATGAAACCCAAATTTCGCGTTGCCCTCTTCGCAATTCCTGCCTTTATCGGTTTGTCTGCATACACATTTCTTGGTAGCCGATGTGCTGCTGCTTCTCATCCTTCAGATTCCGATCCGAAAAAAGAAGCTGTTGTTCTCGACATCATGCTTAAGATTTTGAAGAATGCGCATTTCCGTCCATTGGAAATCAACGATGATTTTTCACATAAAATTTATGACACGTATTTGAAGCGTGCCGATTACAACAAAAAAATCTTGTTGCAATCGGATATGGATGAATTGAAGAACACGTATTATGATAAGATTGATGATGAAGTGAAAACGCAAACGTTTGAATTTTTCAATCGTTCCGTTGAAATTTTTGATCAACGTGTTGCAGAAGATAAAGTGTATTACACTGAAGCACTCGCAAAACCTTTTGATTTCACAGTGAAGGAAAGTGTTGAATTGGATCCTGAAAAAGCTACGTATGCAAAAGACAAAGCAGAGATGCAGGAATCATGGAGAAAATATTTGAAGTATCAGGTAATGGTCCGTTTTGTAGATTCGAAAAAAGCACAAACAGATGCATTGAAGGATCCAAAAAACATTGACATAACAGCGGAACATTACACTGTTGTTTCTGATAGTTCCGGTACTAAAATCAAAACAGTAAAGAATATCAAACCTGATTCTCAACTAGAAACGGAAGCTCGTGAAAAAGTGAAAAAGACGGAAGACGAAATTTTTACTCGACTATCAAAAGTGGATCGCTCTGATCGAATGTTATCTTACTTGAATGTGATCGCTGGGATTTTTGATCCTCACACTGAATTTTTCAATCCAACAGGAAAAGAAGATTTCGATATGGCAATGACTGGTCAGTTGGAGGGAATTGGTGCAACACTTCAGGAAAAAGATGGTTACATAAAAGTGGCGAGTATCGTTTCTGGAAGTCCGTGTTGGAAGCAAGGTCAATTGAAAGCTGGTGATTTGATTATTAAAGCTGCGCAAGGTGATAAAGAACCGGTCGACATGGCGGGAATGAAAGTGGAAGATGCTGTGAAATTGATTAGAGGGAAAAAAGGAACTGAAGTTCGACTTACAGTAAAGAAACCTGACAATTCGATTATTGTTATTCCAATCATTCGTGATGTTGTCATTCTTGATGAAACATTCGCGCAAAGTGCTATCATCGATCAACAGAAAAAAATCGGTTACATACGTTTGCCAGGTTTTTATGCTGATTTCACAAAAGATAAAACTTCAGGAAGAACATGTTCCGATGATGTAAGAAAAGAATTGGAAAAATTGAAAGCAGAAAATGTCACAGGAGTAATTCTTGATTTACGCGATAATGGCGGTGGTTCACTTTATGAGGTCATTAAGATGGTTGAATTATTTGTTCCGTCTGGTCCAGTTGTGCAAGTGAAATCACGAGGACAAGGCGTTTCAGTTTATCCTGATAAACAAGGCGTTTCAGTTTATCCTGATAAGACTGTTGCATCAGGTGTTATTTATGATGGACCACTTGTAGTTCTCATTAATGAAAATAGTGCATCAGCTTCGGAAATTTTAGCTGCGGCGATTCAAGATTATAAACGCGGTGTAATTGTTGGTAGTTCTTCTTCAACATTTGGAAAAGGGTCAGTTCAGAATTTTTATGATCTTGATGATTATCCAACGCAAGCAACCACTGCTGAAATGCAACCGCTTGGTTCACTTAAAGTGACCATTCAGAAATTCTATCGCATCAATGGAGGCTCAACACAATTGAAGGGCGTAATACCTGATGTGCAATTACCAGGATTTTATTCTTTTGATGAGCAAGGTGAAAAAGATTTGGACTATCCAATGGAATGGGATCAAATTCCAGCAGCGCCTTATAAGACTTGGAAAAATGCGCCTGATTATGGAAAGATTGCAAAGAACAGTATCGCACGTGTTGGTGCAAATGCATCGTTCGCGCTCGTCACACAAAAATCAGCGCAATTAAAAAGGGAAAAAGATTTGACAATTGAATCACTTTATCTTCCCGATTTCCAAGCTTCACAAACGGCCTTGATTGAAGAAAATAAAAAATTCAAACCTTTGGAAGATCCGATTAAGGGTTGGAATATTTCCATGCTTGCTGCTGATAAATTAATTTTGCAAGCGGATACTTCCAAAATGGCTCGCAAGAATGATTTCCTTGATCGATTGAAAAAGGATCCGTACATCTATGAAGCTGGAAATATCATTAAGGAGGAGAAGTGATATTCTGTTAGTATTCGGTAGTTAATAGTTAGTATTCGGTCTCAAACATCTAGTATTCGGTAAAATTCACCAGTTGGAGTTAAAACTTCAGCTGGTTTTTTTTTGAAAAATATTTTGTCTGTGTTATTAATGTTTTTTCTCGAAATGTTGAAATGTTTGTTTTTTTTTGGGTTTATATACTTGTATGTGGTAATATAGGTGAAGTTTAATTGGAACTTTTGTCCAATGGAAAAACATCACATTATTTTGGTTAATATTGGGGTGAAGCTTACACAGCTGAGGAAAAAAAGTGGTCATCATTCTTACGAGTCATTTGCATTGGAAAATAATTTGTCGAGAATGCAGTATTGGAGAATTGAAAAAGGAAAAACAAATTTGACGATTAAAAGTCTTTCAAAAATCCTTGATATTCATAAAATGACGATTGAAGAATTTTTCAAGAAGGATGCATTCTAGATTTATTTCTTCAATGGTATAAAAAACCACACATTTCTTTCTCACTTCAAAACGGCGTATGGTTTTCGCTTCACATTAAATTTTCCGAATCCTATTTTTTCCCTCTGATTAATTCAGACTGATTTGTAAAGGTTATCTTTGCAAGGCAAAAAAGTATGGGAATTTTCGAAAAAGTTCGCAAATATTTTCAGGAACCTCGCCTGAAAGGAATCAACCCGGATAGCGATGAAATGATCGCTGTTCACAGCAGGATTTTGAGTGAAAAGCCGATGATGCGGAATGTCTTCACTGAATTTTATAATTCCTGCATTTCCCTCGACAAAAAATATTTTGGACAAAGCAAAGGCAAACGCGTTGAAATAGGAGCGGGTGTCAGTTTTTTCAAGAAAAAATTTCCTGAAATTCTTAGCACAGATATCAAGAAAGCGGAAAACCTTGACATGGTTGTGGATGCACAACAAATGCCATTTGAAAACAACAGCATTCGTGCAATTTACGGCATCAATTGTTTTCATCATTTTCCTGATCCCGATAAATTTTTTCGTGAATTGGAACGTGTGCTTGAACATGGAGCCGGTTGTGTTCTTATTGATCCCTATTATGGATTTACGGCAAAACGATTTTACAAAAAAATATTTGACTCCGAAACTTTCGATATGACACAGAAGGAGTGGAGTAATGAAGCACTTGGATTTATGAATGGTGCGAACCAGGCGCTTTCCTATATTGTTTTCAAACGCGACAAGGAAATTTTTGAAAAGCGCTATCCGAATCTTGAAATTGTTTTGCAAAAACCGATGAATAATTATATGCGCTATTTGTTTTCCGGTGGATTGAATTTCCGACAAGTACTTCCATCCTTCTTCTCTCCAATTATTATGTTGTTTGAAGGAATATTTTATCCGATTAATTCACTCTTCGCACTCCATCACATCATCGTCATTCGAAAGAAGTAACTTATTTCTTCGAAGCGGCTTTTCCTTGTTTGGAAAAAAGAAGATTGTTTCTCAACAAAGCATCGTCTGGACTTATTTCCAAACCTTTTTCACCAGCCTCAATGGCTTTATCCCACAGCTCAAGCATATTGTACCCGCTACAAATATTATTGTAAGCCCCTGCAGATTTCGGCTCATATATTAAGGCTTCACTTGCTGCATCAACACATTTTTGGTAGCAACCAAGATTATAATACCACAAACTCAAATTAATAAAGTTTGTAGCGGTTGGATGTGCTTTTGTTGTTGCTATCAAGGAATCAGTCTGCGTTTTTCTGGCTAATGCGGCTTTCAGATTGTTTTGTGCCAATAAATAATCAGGCTGCAGTTTTAGTGCTTCCTGTCCGGCTTTAACCGCTTCATCAAAATTTCCAAGTATATTTTGTGCGGAACAGATGTTGTTCAATGCTTCCACATAGCTAGGATTTAATTTCAGCGCTTCATTGGCAGCAGTAATACACTCCTCATATTTTTTATTCTGATAATATTGCACACTAAGTGTTAAGAAATTTTCAGGAGTTGGTTTTTCCTTTGCAGTTTGAATCGCTGAGCTAAGCAAATCATTCTGCGATTGAATTAATGTTTTTAATTGCGCTTCCAAAGTTTTTAATCCGGAATGAGCAGGGCTGATTTTTAGGCCGGCAATGACTTTATCATTAGCCTCCGCATATCGACCTTGTACAAATAAAAAATTACTGTAATAATAATAACCTTCGGGATTGAAAGCATCCAGTGAAAGTCCCGTTTTAAAATCGGCTTCGGCCTCTACGGGTTTGCCTGTTGCATTTTTTAAAATTCCCAGATTAATGTAGACGTAAGAATAACCAGGAAGTATTTTTTTAGCCCGCTCAAAATAATCAAGAGCAACTGCATAATTTCCTTTTTCCATTTGAGAATTGGCATAATTCATCAAACCGCGACCATTATTGGGACTTTTTATTGTTACATCGTACCACAATTTTTCACCAGAACTCCACACTTCAGTTCTTTGGATTGTTCCGTAGGTATGTCCCAAAAGAATTAAAACAGGAATAGTGATGAATATAAATTTGAAAACAGGATTTCTTTTTATTGGAACTTCGAATTTTTCAGCAAGAATTGCCAAGGTCCACGCTGCTGCAATTACCAAACCTATATAGGGGAAAAATGTTCTGTGGTCATTAAGCACTTCTGATAGTGGAATGATTGAAGTGGGTAACAAGGCCAGCAAAAACCAGAAAATTCCAAATGAAATGGGACGAAGGAATTCTTTTGTAGAAGAATAAATTGAAAAGAGAATCATTCCAATAACAAATGCGGAACCAATTAATACACGATCATCAAAAGCATTCGTGACGGTGGTCCAATCGGTATCTGCAGAAAGATTAAGTGGCAGAAAAAAATTATTTACATAATGAACGATTGCGAACGGTTGAGTCAATATGTAATATAAAGTGGAAGTGCCTCCCGTGTTAAAGGTAGTGGAGGCCATTTTTCTTGAAAGGAAATAAAGTAAAATGGAAATGATAAATAAGGGGATAATTCCCATTAAGGATGAAAATGCTTTTTTAAAACCATTGGCAGTAAAACAATCGGGGAGTGAAAGTTTTTTTTCGAATAAAATAATGTAAATCAAAAGCAAAGGTGCAGCCATGATGGTTGGCTCCTTGACAAAAAATCCGATGATTACAGGAATCAAATAAATGAATTTATTTCGCCACGTTGGTTTGTATTGGTAGATCACAAATGCAAGAATGACCATGAGCGTCGAAAAGGAATCACTTCGTGCGATAATGTAATTTATTGTTTCTGCATTGGCTGTGTGTAAACAATAAAGACCGGCTCCGAATAATGCGATGTATTTATTTTTCTCGGAAGGTTTTACTTGATTGAACATTTTCAAAAAGAAAAGGAACAATAAAATTCCAAGTAAAACATAACTTACAAAAATTGAAACGTGGAAATAAAATGGATCCGGTTCAGCTTTTCCTCCAATCCAATAATCTATTGCATTTAAGGTGGTGAGACCAGGGCGGTAAATTTGATTGGCAGGTAAGGAACTAGTTGTAGTGGGATCAGAAAAGAATTTTGGAATATTACTCAAGCTCCGAATGGCGGAATTATTGACAATGGTATGCGAATCATCAAATTCAAAAGGATTGTTAAAATGATGACGGTAAGCAAAAAGAAGCGTGATAAACATTAATCCAGCTGCAATCATGAAAATCGGTTCTCGCCACAAGGGCTTGATCGGGCTGTTTTTTGGCATGTCGTGAGCGGAATGTGCGTTTTTACTCTCCATTTTCATAGATGACGAAGTTAAAAAATAAAGGGAAGAGAGGCGAAGGGCGAGGGACATGGGCGTTTTTTTTCTTCTTGTCCCTTGTCCCTTGTCCCCCGTCACTTTTCTGTATCTTTGCCCGCTTTTATGGGATTATTTTCAAATAGTAAAGACAAGAAAAAGGTTGGGGAAATGTCCTTTTTGGGACATCTAGATGCCTTGCGTTGGCATTTGATGCGATCGGCAATTGTGATTGTAATTCTTGCGGGTGTTGCATTCTGTTTCCCGGAAATTCTTTTTGGTAAAATTATTTTGGGACCAAAGGATCCGAACTTTTTCACCTATCAGGTTCTTTGTGACATTTCGCATAAATGGGGAATGGGCGATACGCTTTGTTTTTCTGATTTTCATTTTACATTCCAGAATATTGAAGTTACCGGTCAATTCACATTGGCGATGTGGGGTTCTGTAGTGGCTGGACTGGTGTTGGCATTCCCATATATACTTTGGGAACTATGGCGTTTTATCAAACCTGCACTAAAAGAAAAGGAATCGAAAGCGGCAACTGGATTTATTATTTATGCAACCATGCTTTTTCTTGCAGGAATTTTATTTGGATATTATGTTGTGACACCAATGGCAATTTATTTCTTGGGTAATTATCAAGTTGATCCAAGTATCCAAAATAATTTTTCGATTGATTCTTATATTTCTGTTGTCACCACGCTTGTACTTTTGATGGGATTGGTATTTGAATTACCTATTCTTGTTTACTTCCTAGCGAGATTCGGAATTATTACGGCAGCATTCATGAGTAAATATCGAAAGTATGCAATCATCATTATCTTGATTGTTGCAGCTGTTATTACTCCTACAACAGACATTTTCACACAGATGCTTGTAGCAGTACCACTGTATGTTTTATTTGAAGCAAGTATCATTGTAGCAAAACGAGTGGAGAAAAATCGTGCTGCTAATGCCTAGTTTCTTGTGATAGAATAATTTCAATGAACCGCTATTGAAATGAATTACGTTTTACTTTTCCTGCTTTTATTCATTTGCCATTTTCTGGGTGATTTTGTTTTTACAAATTCCACCATGTTAGAAGCAAAACAAAAAGGATCTCCATTGTCACCAATTTTCATGCACGCTGGAATTCATAGCATGTTAATGACGCTTACACTTTTGTTTTTTGTGGATGTGAAAACTGCCGCCTTCCTCGGTTCTGCGCAGTGGATTTCACATTTTATCATTGATGTTTGGAAAGGAAAAATGAATGTATGGTTTCCAAAATTAGCTGACAATAAAAATAAAAGTCACTGGATCATTTTTGGATTTGATCAGTTGTTGCATCAGATTTGCATTCTTGCAATGATTTATTCCGTGAAGGAATTTTATTTGGTTTGCTATTGAAAAAAAACAGCTTCCGTTTCCAGAAGCTGTTTTCAGTATAAGTTTTTAATCCTTAATTATTTCAATCCGAATTCCTTTTTCAATTGTTTCACAGCGTTCAATTCTTCCCAAGGAAATAATTTCACTTTCACTTTTTTCTCATTCGCTTTTCCTTTATTGAAAACCTTCTCAACAACTTTAGTTGTGCGGCCCATGTGACCATAAGAAGCTGTTTCGCTATAAATTGGTGTGCGAAGTTTGAAACGCTTTTCGATAAAGTAAGGACGCATATCGAATTCTTTCATCGCGCCGATTTTTTTCGCAAGCTCTCCGTCTGAAATTTTCAATTTGGAAGTTCCGTAGGTGTTGACATACAATCCAACTGGTTGAGCAACGCCAATTGCGTAGGCAACCTGAACAAGTGCTTCATTACAAATTCCTGAAGCAACCATGTGTTTTGCAATGTGACGTGCAGCATATGCAGCAGAACGATCCACTTTGGAAGGATCTTTTCCAGAGAAAGCTCCACCGCCGTGTGCGCCTTTTCCACCGTAAGTATCAACGATGATTTTTCTACCTGTCAATCCTGTGTCTCCATGTGGTCCACCGATTACAAATTTTCCGGTTGGATTAACGTGATAAACAATTTTGTTGTTGAACAAAGCCTGAATGCGTTTCGGTAATTTTTTCATTACACGAGGAACCAAAATATTGATCACATCTTTTTTGATTTGATCTTGCATGGCTTTTTCAGAAGCGAAATCATCATGTTGTGTGGAAATGACAATCGTGTTGATTGCTTCTGGAACATGATTGTCGCTGTATTCAATCGTCACCTGAGATTTTGAATCGGGACGGAGGTATTTCATTTGTTTGCCTTCACGACGGATGGCAGCGAGTTCTTCCAATAACAAGTGTGAAAGTTCAAGAGGAAGTGGCATATAATTGTCGGTATCGCGACTTGCGTAACCGAACATCATTCCTTGGTCGCCAGCACCTTGCTCTTCTGGATTTTTACGTTCAACACCCTGATTGATATCAGCGGATTGTTCGTGGATGGCAGAAAGTACACTGCAAGAATTTGCTTCGAACATGTATTCCGCTTTCGTGTAACCGATTTTGCGAACCACATCACGTGCAATTTCTTGTACATCGAGGTATGCTTTTGATTTTACTTCGCCTGCAAGAAAAACCTGTCCTGTAGTTACAAGCGTTTCGCAAGCAACTTTTGAAGTAGGATCATAAGCAAGAAAATTATCAATTAATGCATCTGAAATCTGGTCAGCCACTTTATCTGGGTGACCTTCTGAAACTGATTCTGAGGTGAAGAGATAGGACATATTGTATATGAGTTTTAATTTGTCCGTAGGACTCCTACGGAGAGTCCGCTAAAGTACGGTTTTTGGACTTTTATCAAGCAGAATTGGATAGGAAATGGATTTATTTTCAATGGATTTATTTTCCTTGTTCCCATTGTTAAATCATGAAAACTCTTATAATCGAATTTCTTCCAATGAAAATGGCTATGCGAAATTCCCGACCTTTAGCTTTCAGATGCGGATTATTCTATTTTCATTACTGCTACTATTCTCATTTCAGGTTTCTGCCAAGAAAGCACCGAAGTGGAAGGATGGTGATTTTAAGACAACTTCTTCTGGGTTGCAATATAAAATTGTGAAAGAAGGGAAAGGACATTCCATTGGGGCGAATGATAGTGTTGTGGTGGAATATGCTTGTTACAGTAAGCGCGATTCCAAGAAACAATTCAGTACAAAAAAGTTGAAGGAGGGGAAATTCTATTTTGATTTGGGGAAGAATTCAATTGGAGTGGGTTTTAAGGAAAGTTTACAATTGTTGAAGCAAAAAGGTTGTGGATATTTTATTATTCCGCAAAAAGACAGTTCCGCTTTTTATGGATTTTATTTTTTTCGAATTGTAAAAGTCATTCATAAGCCCGTTGCTATTTCTATTGATACATTCGTGAAGAATGACAGCATTAATTTTTCCATTGCTGATCCCAATCAAAAGTATTTCGGTGACACACTTTTCTCATTGATGAAATTGGTGGAGCAACCACAAATTACCAAATGTGGCAGTTCAAAAATAATCGTCGCCTTTAAATTTGAAATGACTACTTATGAAAACGGAGTGGTGCACAAGACCATGCTGGTTTTCATTGAATGCCCAGAGTCTTTTGGGAAAGATTTTTTTATTGCTGGTGGCAATTATATGGTAACCTGTGTTCCCTTATTGGATGATTTGAAAAACGGAAGCAGAACAATGAACTCGTATTCCTTGGAGAAGTTGGATAGATATTACGGATTGCGAATCAGGAAAATGTAAAAACTAATTAATAATTAGTAATTCAAATCACCACTTGGCAAATTCAAAAAAGGCCACGGAGGCACGAAGACACGGAGAAAAAATATTGATTTTCAATCTGCACATTTGCACATCTGAAATCTGCACATCATTACTTCGTCAATTCCTTAAACACCTCTTCCAACTTCTTCTCTTCTCGTTGCATTTCCAAAATTGACATGCCATTGTCAACAGCAAATTTGAAAAGATCGGGACGAATATCCTGATCGGGTTTCGTGACGAGCGCGAATGAATTTCCTTTTATGTGTTTTACACTTTCCACACCACGGATTCCTTTCATCTTTTTTTCGTCAGCAAGTTTGTCAAATTCTACAAGGATGACCATTCGTTTATCATCGCCGTGCTGAAGATTACTGGTGGTTTTGTCTGTAACAATTTTTCCTTTGTTGATAATGATGACGCGATCACAGAGAATTTCAACTTCCTGCATGATGTGCGTGGAAAGCATAACGGTTTTTGATTTGCCAACTTTCTTGATCAGTTCGCGAATTTCTGCCAATTGATTTGGATCGAGTCCAGTTGTTGGCTCATCGAGAATCAAAACTTCTGGATCGTGAATGAGTGCTTGTGCAAGTCCTACGCGCTGACGATAACCTTTTGACAATGCACCAATGCGTTTGTGTTGTTCAATGCCCAAACCTGTTACATCAATCATTTCTTTCACACGCGCATTGATGTTTTTCATTTTATGCAATCCACCAATGAATTCCAGATATTCTTTCACATACATATCGTGATAAAGAGGATTGTGTTCTGGAAGATAGCCAACACTTTTTCGAACATCTAATGATTGTTCCATCACGTCAAAACCATTCACAAAAGCTTTTCCTGAAGTTGGTGGAATGAAACAAGTGAGAATTTTCATCATGGTAGATTTTCCCGCGCCATTTGGTCCGAGGAAACCGACAATTTCTCCGGTCTTCACTTCAAATGAAACGTTATCGAGTGCAAATTGCTTCCCGTAAACTTTCGAAATATATTCTACTTTGATTGACACTTTAGGATAACGATTGATATGGGACTAACTTACGTATTTAGGGGGGAGAATGATGTTAAGGAATGAAAAAAAGGGAATATCGAATATCGAACCCTGAATATCGAATATCGAAGTGAAATATGGGTTGAAAAGGTCATTTTTGTATGATATGTTTTTTTACTGAGGAACTTCGTGCCTTTGTGCCTTTGTGGCATTTTTTTTTGCGTGAGGGAT
>CAIQQJ010000080.1 GCA_903873905.1 uncultured Flavobacteriales bacterium | reverse complement strand
GAAGTAAATCTTTTCAACCACGTTAAAATAAAAAAAAGAGATGCAAATGCACCTCTTTCTTACTTTCTGAAAAACATAAAATATTTAAAACTTGAATGAAAGTCCACCTTGCATAATCGGACCGCCTATTCCTACTTCAGCATTTATTCCCATGAAATCGGTAAAATAATAGTGCACACCAACGCCAACACGAATCGCCACTGGCATTAATTTAGGAACCCACGAGCCGCCATTAGACCCTGTATCAAACCAAGAGGTTTGTTTATATCCGGCACCAATAATAAAATAAGGGTCAACACTTGTTGTTGTTGCAAAATGGAAGTTCATCGTTCCAAGAATGCGGATTTTCTTGATTCCTGCACGTTTCATGAATCCAGAAGAATCCTGATAGTCTCCATTTACATTGGCATAAGTAAACACGGCGCCCATGCCAATTTTGTCACTGACCATATATTCGACTTTTCCACCAATATGATTCAGGTTATGGACGTTACTCGAGCCACTGAGGTTCTTGATAAGCGCCCCCCAAAAGTAGGGGTAGCCATAAAAGCCATCAATAATTATTGTTCCCTGCTGTACACAATTCCCTGAATTTGCCGCCCCGGTTTTTTGTGCAAAAGAGTTTATGCTTATAATCATCGTTGCCATAATAGCAATCAAAATTGTTTTTGAAATTTTCATTTGGAGGATTTTTTGTTTGTTATTTTTCTTCTTGAGTTACAAATCTATTAAAATACGGCTGTATTCAACCGCATTCGTCTGGAAATTGATAATAATAAAGGGCTTCAGATTTTCAATAGATTCCCCAATTAGCAAAGGCAAACATCGTGCAATTGCCAAATCGGGTAAGAAAATCCATTTCAGGCACCATCTTAGCAACCGCTTCTAGAAAAGTGATTTTAACTTATTCTTTTCAATAAAATTATTGACAATTATCAAAAAGGCAAACGCAGGTAACGTTGCCGCCCAGTAAGACTTCTTGATTAAAAGAAAGAGAAGTGTTTGCCTTCGAGAAATGATTGAATGTTGAGTTCCTAAATATTTGAAAGAGTTCTATTCAAAATTCAGAATTCAAAATTCAGAAAAAACTTAGTCTTTTTTCTCAGGAGTGCTTTCATCGATGCCTTTAGAAGCATCTTTAAATTCTTTGATGCCTTTTCCAAGACCCTTCATGAGTTCAGGAATTTTGCGACCACCAAAAAGAAGGAGGACAACCACCAAAATGATAATTAATTCGGGGCCACCAAGACCCATAAAGCCAAGAATGATAAAAGGATTCATGTTGAGTTTTTATAGAGATCAAAGATAGGGAATAAACGGGACAAGGGACTTGGGGCGAGGGGAGAGCGGATTTTTTAACAGACTCGAGTTTCACGTCCCACGTCCCCAGTCCCACGTCCCTTATATTTATCCTTTTGAAAATAATTCACCTACCATATCCCAATTCACCACATTCCACCAAGCAGCCATGTAATCAACGCGCTTGTTTTGGTATTTGAGATAATAGGCATGTTCCCAAACATCCAAACAAAGAATTGGGGTTCCTTTTGTTTCAGCAATATCCATCATTGGATTATCCTGATTTGGAGTTGAACAAATTGCAAGTTTCTTATCCGCACCAATAATCAACCAAGCCCAACCAGAACCGAAACGGTCTTTTCCAGCCGCAGCAAATTGTTCTTTGAATTTATCGAATGATCCAAATGTACTGGTGATGGCATCCGCTAATTTTCCCATTGGAATATTTGTAGCATTTGGATTGGCGGAAGCGCGCATGATTGTCCAGAAAAAACTGTGGTTCCAATGTCCGCCACCATTATTGCGAACAGCCATTGGAAATTTGGAAATGGTTTTCAAAATAGCCTCCAATGTAGCAGGCGCATCTTTCACTGATTCCAAAGCTTTATTCAAATTCGTCACGTAGGCTTGATGATGTTTGTCGTGATGAATTTCCATTGTTTGTCGATCAATGTTTGGCTCGAGCGCATCGTATGCATATGGGAGCGCAGGCAACGTATAAGGTCCTGTTGTATCAATGAAATCAAAATATTCTTTTTTCTCGGCAGCCTTTAAAACATTTTTGCCAAGAAAAGAAATTCCGATTCCGGCGAGCACACTTTTAAAGAGGAAATCTCTTCTTGAGTTTTGGTTTTCCATTTTATTTTTTTTAGAAAAAGTAAATTTGTGATGGCGGAAATTTGAAACACCGAAAATAAAATCTTCGTACGCTCAAATAGTATTACGAAAATAGAACTAAAACTTGGCCTTTTTCCACGGCCACGCCTTTCTTCACAGAAATTAACTTTACAGTTACATCTGCTGGCGCCTTAAGAATGTTTTCCATTTTCATCGCTTCAAGAACAATAATTGGATCACCCTTTTTCACTTCTTGTCCTTCGCTCACAACAATATTCAGAACAAGTCCTGGCATTGGTGCTTTAAGTTCATTGATTTTTTTTGTGGCAACAACATCCAAACCCATGGAATGAAGCAGCTCATCAAATTTATCTGCAACTGTAAGCGGATAGGAATGCCCGTTTACTTTTACAAGCATTGTTTTGGCTTCAATATCAGCCTCAACAATTTCAACTTCGTAGGATTTGTTATCGCGGATAACATGAAATTTTCTTGACTCGGGAGAAATTACATCACACGCAAAGCGCTTTTTATTGATTTCGCCATTCCATGAATCCTTGTGATCAAAAACAACTTTGTGTTTTTCTTTTCCCTGAACGGTTACCGTAAATGATTGCTTTTCCATAATAATTGCGATGAGAACAAAGTTAAGTTTCTTTTTGAGTGGTCGTATGATCTGACAGGCGGATTTGCTTTAACAGTAAAAATGGTCAACTTTGGCAACCCTAAATAATTAACCACAAATTCGATGCACAAATTTATCCTTCCTATATCATTGATTGTTTTTCTTTTTGCTTGTGGACATCAGAAGCATGCCACTACCCAAAACAACAAACAACCGAATCACCGCCAATGGACAGTGCAAAAGAAAACGCCCGTTGATCCAAATCTGAATGCAGAATCGCGACCTGATTATAATCCTTCTGCAACTCGCGAAACAGATTTATTACACACCAAACTTGAAGTGCGTTTTGATTGGTCGAAGTGTTATATGTATGGGAAAGCAACCATTTCTGCGCGACCTTATTTTTATCCCACCTCCACTTTGGTTTTGGATGCTCGAGGAATGACAATTAATCGTGTTGCAATATTAAATCGCGATGTTACAAATCCCGCAATGTTTCTTGCAGATACCACAACATTGAAATATGAATACGACGGTAAAAAACTGAAAATAGATTTAGGAAAACAATATACACGAAGCGAAAATTACACTGTGTTCATCGATTACATTTCAAAACCGGATGAACTAGAAGTAGGAGGAAGCGCTGCAATTACCGAAGACAAAGGATTGTATTTTATTAATCCAGATGCGGAACAAAAAGATTCGCTTTTACGACCGCGACAAATTTGGACACAAGGAGAAACGCAATCTAATTGTGTGTGGATGCCAACCATTGATCGTCCGAACGAACGCATGACTTCTGAAATTTATATTACTACAGAAGATAAATACATAACACTTTCAAATGGATTAATGTTTGATCAGAAAAAAAATTCGGACGGAACGCACACTGATCATTGGAGAATGGATTTGCCTTCCGCACCGTATCTCGTGATGATGGCGATTGGACAATTTTCAATTATCAAAGACAAGCTGAAAGATGGAAGAGAAGTAAATTATTATGTGGAGCCACAATTTGCTCCATATGCAAAAGAGACATTCGGAAAAACACCGGAGATGATTGAATTCTTTTCAAAAAAACTGGGTGTTGATTATCCGTGGTGTAAGTATTCGCAGATCTGTTGCCGTGATTATGTTTCAGGTGCAATGGAAAATACAACAGCCACTTTACATAGCGACATGGTTCAACGCGACGATCGTGAATATTTGGATAATACATATGAGGATTACGTTTCACATGAATTATTTCACATGTGGTTTGGTGATTATGTCACTTGTGAATCATGGTCGAATCTTCCTCTGAATGAATCTTTCGCGACATATGGTGAATACATGTGGAACGAATACAAATACGGAAAAGAAGAAGCAGACTATGCGCATTATGATTCTTTCCAAGGATACTTGCGCGAATCAGCAGCGGGACATGCGACAAAAGATTGGCCAGGAAAGCGCGAACCATTGATACGTTTCTATTATACCGATCGTGAAAGTATGTTTGATTCCCATTCTTACAATAAGGGCGGACAGGTTTTGCATTTGCTTCGTCAATATGTTGGCGACGATGCTTTTTATGCAAGCTTGAAGTTGTATTTAGAGACAAACAAGTTTTCTTCAGGAGAAATCGCGAACCTGCGTTTGGCGTTCGAACAAGTTACAGGAAAAGACATGAATTGGTTTTTCAATGAATGGTTTCTTTCGCCTGGGCATCCTGAATTGGATATTACTTACGATTACGATGCAACGAAACTAAAAGAAAGAGTGATCATCAAACAAACCCAAGATCGCACAAGTGGAACGCCTGTTTTCAGAATTCCATTGAGCGTGGATGTTTATGGTGGTAATAAAACACAACGTCAAGAAATTCTTGTAAAATCAGTTTGCGACACTTTCTATTTGGATGCACAATCAAAACCTGATTTCGTAAACGTGGACGCCCAAAAAACCTTGCCTTGCTTCAAGTGGGATCACCATACACCAGAGGAGTGGGCATTTTTATATGAGCATTCAAAATTGTACGTTGATCGCGTGGAGGCAATAGAGCATCTTGCTCCAAAGCCATTTGAAAATCCTGTAGAAAAAGATGCGGTTGTTCCTGCGAGTGACGTTCTTGCAAAACAAATTGTCACAAAGGCAATGAATGATGAATTCTGGGGAATACGTGAATTAGCTTGTGAAAAACTAGGTGATTATTCTAGCAGTGTAAAACAACAATTAATTGCCTTAAGCAAGAATGATCCAAAGTCGGATGTTCGTTCTACTGCGCTGCAAGATCTTTCTGACGGCGCAACAGGTGATGATTTGAAAGATGTTTATTTGGCTGCACTGAATGACAAATCATATAATGTAGTGACTGTTGGACTTGAAGCATTGATGAAACATTTCAAGGAAACGGGAATTGCGGAAGCTGAAAAAAGAGAAAATGATCCTTCGCGCGGAATGAAAATTGCTGTCGCTAATGCATATATGTATGGAGGTGGCGATGCAAAGCAAGCGTGGTTTGAAAAAACAATGGCAACTGTTTATGGCAAGACACAAGCAGAGTTTTTACAATACTATGCAGCATTCTTTTATGGGTGCAGCTCCGTTACTGTAGAAAAAGCATTACCTGGTTTTGAGAACTTGTATAATAATGCAACCTCTCCAATAACAAAATTGTATGCAAAAGGAGCGCTTTCTTCTCTGGCAAATGCCTATCAGCAAAAATCAGCAATGATTCAGACTAAAATTGACGACTTGAAATCCGTAAAGAAAAACGCGACAGGTTTACAAAGACTACAAGCTGAAAAAGCGGAAGCAGATCAACTGGCGAAGGACATTACGGCTGTTGTGAAAAGAATGAAGAAGTAGTTGTCAGACCTTGAAATATTTTGGTCTTCTCATTTTGAGTTTAACGTGAAGCAAAATCCGGAGGCGTTATCCTTCGTAACCTTCATCTGGAATCAAATTTCCACCTAACGCAGCCTCAACTGCAAGCACATCGCACCTTTCGTTGAGGGGGTTTTCATTGTGGCCTTTCACCCAATGAAATTTTACATGATGCTTTTCGTAAATATCTAAAAATCGTTTCCACAGATCTGGATTTTTTTTGCCGTGAAAATTTTTCTTTTCCCAACCGAATACCCATTTTTTTTCCACACTGTCAACAACATATTTCGAATCGGAATATACTTTTACATGTGAACCTTCCCTCTTCAAACTTTCCAAAGCAACAATCACGCTCATCAATTCCATTCTGTTGTTGGTGGTTCTCACAAACCCTTGCGATAATTCCTTGCGATGTGTTCCCGCCATGAGAATCGCACCATACCCACCAGGACCGGGATTTCCGCGCGACGAACCATCAGTGTAAATTGTAATTTGGTGTGGCATAAATTATTTCTTGAGCGAAGATAAGCGTTTGTCCCGAAGAGATGTCCTGGGCAATGTTTGCCGTTTCTTGTTGTATTTCTTTTTGACAAATTTGAAATGGGAGAAACATGGAAAATTATTTAAGACAAAACAAAAGGAATATTCTCGTTTGGTGGTCTGTAACGGATTTCCTACTTTTCAAAAAGATTAATATCACGACGTTTGAAATGTTTTTTAGGAATTATTGTTTTTCTTTTTGTCTGCGGAAATCTAACCGCGCAAGCGACAATAGAAAAGAGCAATCCTCCAAAACCAATTGTATTAATTTATTCTGATCCAACGCACACTATTTATTTTATTTCAACTGGGCAAGAATATGCAGGAGCTGACATATCATCGAAAGTTTTTGATTTGAGTGGAAGAATGTTGGTAGAGAATGACATTAAAGGAGGAAACTCATACGGGGTTTTTGTTGGAAACCTATCAACAGGAATTTATTTGGTGCAAGTGAAAAGTGGGAATGAAATTATTGGCAATCAAAAAATAAGTGTTTCTCAAAAACAATAGAATCAAAAAATTGGATGGCAATTCTTGGCGGATCGATTTGGTTATTTTTATTTCTTTTGCTCATTGAAATAGCAGGATTCATTTTGATGACTGTCCTTTGGCTTCGCAGCATGTATCGTGCGCTTGAATCCTGTCATGCTGTTTCACGTTCGGCCGAACCCGGCTCTGTATGGCTAACCTTCATTCCTGTTTTTGGTTTTTTTTGGATGTTTATCACCAATACAAAAGTGAGCGAATCCTTGGCACGTGAATATCATCGTCGTGGTTGGCATAGTGATGAAGATCGTCCTGCAATGGAATTGGGAATTGTTGCATGCGTAGTGATTTGTGTCGTGGTTTTGTTGCGATCTATTTTTGCCATGCATCCTGGAATAAGTTTTATTGGAACTTTCGCAATGTGTTTCTGTATGTATAGACATTTGGACAGATTGAATTCATTTTGCGAACGATTGGATAAAGAATTTGATCCAATGACCGCATTCGGACAAATTCCAATGACCGCTGCGAATTTGAATTATGGAAATGCTGTTTCCAATATTCCAACTGGGCCACCACCAATTTATTATAAATCAAATGCTACAACACAAATTCCAGCATACGCAAACATTCCATTTGTTCCCGGAAAAACAGATCTTCCGAAGCAAAATAGTTTTGAAGAGCTAGAAAAATCTACAGATGATTTTGATGACATTCCTTTAGAGCTTAAGAAATGGATGCCACGGAACGAGGAGCCCAAATAATTTTTCAAGCATTAATATGTTCAGTATACTTGATACCTCTTTTCTTGAAATACTCTGGATCATTCTCGGAATTTTCTGGGTATTGGTGAATACCTTTTGGCTCATTCAAATGCAACGTGCATTGGAATTGGTTTCTTTCACGTCAAAAATGAAACCACAAAATGTATGGCTTGCTTTTATTCCTGTCTTTGGTTTGTATTGGCAATTTGAGGTTGTGAAAGCCGTAGCCGATGGTTTGGGTGGAGAATATATTCGGCGTGGAATAATTCCAAGGGAACCTAGGCCTGGTTACAATGTTGGTTTTACTGCGAATGTATTATTCTGTTGTGTTGTTGTTCCGACATTTGGAATTCTAATTGCGATCATCAGCAACTTCACTCGATTAATTCATCTCGTGAAAATCAAAAATTTCACAACAGAATTAGAAAAAATTATCCAGACACAAATGCAATTTTCACAGACACCAGAAGCGCCCAAGAAGTGGCCAGCAGCAGAAAATGTTGTTGTTGAAGAAGAGTTAAAGAAAAACAATCCGAATCGTTTTATGCCACCACAGACTGCGGAGGAAATAGAGAGACGTTGGAAGAAGAAATGATTACAAATGGCAGATGTGAAGATTTCAGATGACTTTGGAATGTCGCTAAAATATTTTACAGATAATTTGTTTTCTAATAATTTTTATTACGTTTGCGGCCTTAAAATATTTTGTCGATACGTTTAATATAAAAATTGTTACTTATGAATTCAGGTAATTTGATTATGGACCTCACCTTTCAGTTTTCGCTTGACACAGTTGTTTTTACCGAAGTCCTCGAGGAAAAAAGAAAATATGTTTTGGCGAAGCAATTATTCAAAAGTGGTACTTCGATTGGTGCAAATGTTCGCGAAGCACAATCAGGAGAAAGCAAGAATGACTTTATTCACAAATTGAAAATTTCCGCGAAAGAAGCCGAAGAAACGGAATATTGGTTATTGCTTTGTAAGCACTCTCCATTATTACCAAATCCAGGAAAACTACTCAATGACATTGGTTCAATAAAACGTGTAATTGGGAAAATAATTTCTACATCAAAAAATGGGAAATGATTTTCAAATATGCCATCTGAAATCAGCACATCTGAAATTTGCAATCACTTCTCCACCCCCACATGTATCAACGCATCTCCCTGATTTACGATTGGCTGATTATTTACACCAACAATAAACCCATCGGCTGGCGCAATTAATTCTTGTTCTACTTCACCGTATGGATCACAAATCATTCCCAACACATCACCTTTCTTAACGCGCGTTCCTGATTTTTTTGTGGTGTGAAACAGACCCGAACTTTTCGCGCGTACCCAAGAAGATTTCCTGAGAAAAACAGTTGCCGTTTCCTTTATTTCGGATTTGATCATTTTGTTATGATTCAAAATTCGCAGACAACCATTCAAACCTTCCTTTATACTTTCATAATCAAATCGATTGGATTCGCCGCCTTCAAAAACAAGGATAGGTTTTTCAAGTTTTGATGCTGCCAAGCGCAAAGTGTTTTCGCGAAATGGAGAATTGAGAACCAACAAAGGAGAAAATATTTTTCCGAGTTCAAGGTTTTTCTTGTTGTCGAACACACAACGGATTTGCGGATAATTTGAAATTTTTGAACCTCCCGTATGAAAATCAATTCCAAAATCAATTTGCGGAATAATTGTTTCCATCAAATCATGTGCAATACGACTTCCCAGCGAACCATTTTTGGATCCCGGAAAACAACGATTGAGATCGCGTCCATCAGGAAGATCGCGTGTTCCCAATAAAAAAGAAACAATATTTATTACAGGAATCGCAATTACACATCCGCGCTTGAGCTTCTTCACATCATCGCGCATAATTAATTTGCGAACAACTTCAATTCCGTTTATTTCATCGCCATGCATTCCAGCAAGAAATAAAATAGTTGGACCAGGTTCTTTCCCATTAAAAATGAAAACAGGAATTTCAATTAATGTATGTGTTGGTAATTTATAAGTATTCAAAACCACCTGCGCATTGCTGCCCGGTTGAATAGTTTGTCCTTGTATGTGAAATGGTTTTCCCATATTAGTATTGTGTATTGTGTATTGGGTATTGAGACTGGGTATTATTTTCCCAATACTAAATACCCAATACTCAATACTAGATATGTGCGTGAAATTCGTTTCTTTCTATGTATTCGATAATTTTCCCTGCTATATCTTCTCCCGTTGCAGCTTCGATTCCTTCTAATCCTGGAGATGAATTTACTTCCATCACCAACGGTCCACGCGCGCCTTGCAACATATCAACACCTGCAATGGCAAGCCCCATTTTTTTTACGGCTTTGATTGCTGTTGATTTTTCTGCTGCTGATAGTTCTACGAGCTTGGCGCTGCCTCCGCGATGAAGGTTGGAACGAAAATCTCCTTCTGCACCTTGCCTTCTCATGGCACCAACAATTTTTCCATCCACAACGAATGCGCGAATGTCCGCACCTTTTGATTCCTTGATAAATTCTTGTACGAGAATATTTACTTCCACATTTAGAAACGCTTCGATTACAGATTTTGCAGAGTTGTGAGTTTCTGCCAAAATCACTCCGATACCCTGAGTACCTTCTAATAATTTTATGACAACAGGAGCGCCACCAACTTGTTTAATGACGTCATCAATGTCTTTTGGATTTGATGCGAAAGCGGTTTTCGGCATTCCTATTCCTGCCTTTGCCATCAGTTGTAAGCTCCTTAGTTTATCTCTTGAACGAACCAACGCTTGTGATTCTACAGTGGAAAAAACATGCATCTGTTCAAATTGCCGAACAACTGCAGCTCCATAAAATGTGACGCTTGCACCAATTCGAGGAATGACAGCATCAATATTTTTTAATTCTTCTCCCTTGTAAATTATTCTTGGCTTACTTGATTCAATTACCAAAACACATTTTTGATGATCGATCACCATCATTTCGTGTCCACGCTTTTCTCCTGCTTCAAGAATGCGATTGGTGGAATACAGATTTTGATTTCGGGAAAGAATTGCAATACGCATAAAATTTATTTTTGATTTGGCGAAAGGGCATTTAACAAAGACACATCAACATTAAAGCGATTTTTCAAAAAACGTCGACCGATTAAAACCGGGTAACGCATATTGGCACGATCAGAAAGTGAAACGATGGATTTTATTTTTCTTTTTCCAATGACAATCGTGGTGTGAACTACATAACGTAATTCAGATTGACCGAAAGAACTTTTAATTAATTTTTCCTCGAATTTTTCAAACCGTTGTTCGCGTTGAACATATTCAGGATGTGATTCATCAAGCAGGCGAAAAAACAGAACGCCATTTTCCACACGTACATGATGACAATGAAGCGCTGTTGTGTTTGCGCCGGTATCAATTTTCGCAATCAAACCGAACAGGCCGAGATCGGGAAAATCCACAATCTCGCGCCGTCCGATAGTTTGTTTCGGATGAAGTCTCACGATCTTCTTGAGAGCAGTCATCTTATTTCCTTATGAGAAATTATTTTTTCTTAGAAAGATCTTGCAAATCCATTTGGCCAATCGCCATCATCTGACGCATGGTTCTTTCCATTCCTTCTGTTGAACCATCTAGGAAAATCACATTTCCTTTTCCATGCTCAGCGAAATTTTTCACCGACTCTGTCCACATACTGAAAAGAATAAGCGAAGCATCAAGATTGGAATCAGTCATCAATTTTGCAGCTTGACTCATACCCTTAGCTACCTCTTCACGGAACAAGGCAACACCTTGTCCACGTAATTGTGCTGCATCTTTTTCAGCTTGTGCTTGAATTTTGATGGCGTTACCTTCTGCTTCCGCAGCTTTTGTTTTTGTGATAAGCAACGCTTGTCCTTCGTTTTCAGCAGCAGCTTTTGAGTTATTAGCAGCAACCACTTTTGCCATCGAACGCATTACCTCTTCATCAAACGTAATGTCGTTCAATTGCAAATCGATGAGGTGATATCCCCATCCTTCAAGAATGATATCAAGTTGATCTTTTACCGCTTCAACAATATCACGACGAAGCGCAAGAACTTCAGATTGTTTTTTTGTTGCAACGAATGCACGAACAGATCCTTCAATCGAACGAACAAGTGCTTGCATGAGATTCTGATCATTGACAAATTTAAAAGCAACGTTTTTAATACTTTCTTCCTGTTGGTTCACAACAGCATAAAGTAACATTGCAGTAAAATTTACATTCGCTTGGTCAATTGTTACTGCTTGAAATCCTAATTCAGCAGAACGATTTTGAATTGAAATGCGCTTGTAAATTCGCTCAATCAACGGAACTTTGAAATTCAAACCGGGAGAAAGTACGCGGTTATATTTTCCGAAAATTGTTGTAACGCCAACCATACCCTGTTGGATGGTAACGAAAGAAGAAAAAATGATTACGAGGGCGATTAAGCCTAGGATGACGAATGGAATCATAGGTGTGTAGTCTTGAGTATTGATAATTAGGAGTATTAGTGAGGCGGAAAGTTACGTAAAAAGGGACGCGGGACAGAGGGCGAAGGACGAAAAATTTGGAGGGAAATTGTAATTCCATTATTGATTCATCGTAGTTTGGCCTAGAATTTCTTTTTGTTCCAAAACCAATATCAAAACCAAATTACCATGAATAACAAGTTTTTTCTAAATTCCATTGGCCTTGCTGCCATCATTTTCGCGCTTTCATTTCTAATTCGATCCGTTCAGCCAGCAAATGCCGCTCCAATGAAACCGGCAGAATTTGTTACGGAGGGCACCAATGACATTGGAAAATACCATGTCCAATTTTCCGAGGGAGTCGATGGCACAGGTGCTTTTTATTACCATGCCATGATTTATGATTCCCAAACTGGAAAGAGTTCTGTTTATACATGGAATCGCACAAATCAAACTTGGGATGAATTTTTTACTGGGAAAGACCAAATTCCGACTGCAATTAAGTAGGACTTGAAACAATTTATTAAATAGAGAGCACGTCTTTCTGTTTATTGAAATTGACATGCATAGATTTGTGATGTGAAACAATACGATTACATTCTTGTTGGACAAGGAATTGTTGGAAGCAACATGGCTTTAGCGTTGTTGAGAAAAGGCAAAAGTGTAATGGTAATTGACGCGCCAAAACTTTCTTCCAGTTCTAGAATTGCGGCTGGCGTTTATAATCCTTTCAATTTTCGTCAGATGATGAATAATTGGAGAGCGGTGGAAATGATCAACGCAGCAAAGGATTTATATTATTTCGCAGAAAAAATATCCGAACAAAAAATCTTTACGGAAAGAAAAATTCTGAAAGTTTTTACTAGCGCTGACGAAAGAAAACTTTGGGAAAGGGCGTGTGAAGAAAAGGAAGGATTATTATCGGATGAAAAAGTTCTAGAAAATTATTTAGATGGTTTTGTGATTTCCCCTTATGGGATGGGTGTCGTGAACAATGGAGGAAGCATTGATACAGGAATGTTGATTTATGTTGTCGCGGAAAAACTGAAAGAAGAAAATTCGTTTTTGGAAGAATGTTTTGATCCCGAAAAACTGGAAATAAAACCAGATGGAATTATTTATGACGAAAAAATTTCAGCGAAGCATATTGTTTTTTGCGAAGGCCATTTAGCAACCTATAATCCTTGGTTTAATTTTCTTCCCATAAAACCAGCGAAAGGGCAACTGCTCCATATTCATATTCCCGGACTCCATTTTACTGAAGTAATAAATCGCGGTGCTTATTTATTGCCACTTGGAAATGAACTTTTTGTTTTGGGTTCAACCTTCGATAATGATGTGGTGGATGAAATTCCAACAAAATATGCAGAAGAAGATTTACTTTCTCGAGCAGAAAAATTCATAAAAGTTCCTATCAAAATAGTGAGCCGTTATGCTGGAATTCGTCCTGCCGTGCAAGATCGTCGGCCGATCATTGGAACACATCCCGATTTTCCTCAGCTTTCAATAATAAATGGAATGGGAAGCAAAGCCGTTTTGTTGAGTCCGTGGCTCGCTGAAAAATTAATTGAACATATTGAGAATGGAAATGAAATTCCGAAGGAGGTGGCGGTTAATCGTTTTCAGAAAAAATAACATTCTCAAATTCAAAAAAACATTTTTTCGCTTATCGAATCAAACTGACCCTGCCTGTCAAAACATGTTTTACACCTAAATTGTCCTTCGCTGCAATTTTCCAAACGTAGGTGTCAATCTGACAAAGATCCTCATATCCGTTCCTTTTTCCATCCCAACCCTTATTTAAGTCTGTGGTGTAAAAAATCATATTTCCCCAACGGTCAAAAACCCAGAATTCATATTTATCTGGATTAAGTCCAACGCCAATTGGAATGAATACTTCATTTGTATTGTCTCCGTTGGGAGTAAATGCATTGGGTACATAGATGGAAACATCAGGATCCAAACAAACAGGATGAGAAACAGTATCTACACATCCATCTTGATTTGTTACCGTAAGTAACACTTGATAACAATCGGCAATGAAATAAGTAAAGTTTGGGTTTTCTATTGTTGAAGTGGAATTTTGCACATCACCAAAACTCCATTGCCAAGAGGTGGCATTGGAAGATGAATTTGTGAAGAAAATTTGCCCATTAAAAATGGTGGTTGGTTGTGGGCTTGCAGTGAACGCAGCAATCGGATTAACAAAAACTGAAATATAATTAGTCATCGTAATTGTGTTCTCACATCCGTCCGCCGTCTTTGCAGTAAGAATTACCGTGTAGTTTCCAGGGGTTGTGTAACAATGCAACGGGCTTTGAGTGGTGGAGGTGTTTCCGTCACCAAAATCCCAAGCCCAAGCTATAATATTTCCAGGGTTGACGATTGTGGAATTGTCAGTGAAATTCACGCAAAGAGGAGCACAGCCAGAAAATACATTTGCAGAAAACGTAGCTGTAGGATAAGGAAAAACTGCAACCGTTGTTGTTGCGTTTGCCGTGCAGCCATTTGCATCCGTAACTGTTGCAGAATAAGTTGTTGTTGAGGCAGGAATAATATTCTGAGAATTTCCGGGAAGATTTCCTGGGTTCCAAACAACAGAATAAGAGGGAGCACCGCCTGCTGGAGTTGCGCCAATTAAAACTGAATTTCCGTTACATACAGAAGTTGGTGTTGCCGAAGCGGATAAAGTCAGTAAAGGCGGTTGTGTAATTGTTACGGTAATGGTGGAGGCACATCCATTTGCATCTGTGACGGTAACTTGATAGCTATTTGCTGAAATTCCAGTGGCGGAATTGGATGCAGAAACGTTCGGTAACCAAGCGTATGTAAAGGGTCCAACTCCTCCTGCCTGCGTTATGTTAATAGCGCCTGTTGATAGACCGAAACAAGAAACATTCGTGATTGCGCCTTGACTCGCAACGACTGTCGTGGGCTCTGTGATAGAAAAGGATTGTGTTATAAAACAACCATTGGCATCAGTAATTGTACAGGTATAGGAACCTGCATACAATGAAGTGGCGCTTGCCGCACTTCCACCTGAGGGAGCCCAGGAATAAGTATAGCCAGAAACACCTCCAGAAGGGTTTACTGTTGCAGAACCAATGTTTGAGCCACTGCACAATTCGTCGACTTGAGCGGAGGTGGTTGTTAAGAGTGAAGGTTCGGTAATTGTTACAGAGGAAGTTGTTGTGCACCCGTTTCCGTCTGTAACAGTACAGGTGTATGATTGTGCAATAAGTCCAGTTGCTACCGCCGAATTGCCACCTGATGGAGACCAAGAATAAGAATAAATAAGATTTCCACCGACGGGAGTAATTGTTGCGCTTCCAGAATTTCCACCGTTGCAAAGAACATTAGATGAAATTAATGTTGATGTAAGAATTGGAGGTTCTGTGATTGCAACTGTATCTGTTACAATACATGCATTTGCATCTGTAACAGTTACCGTATAAACGCCAGCGGTAAGACCTGTTCCTGTAGATCCCGTTCCCCCTGTTGGAGACCAAGAATACGTATAAGGAGGGTTTCCTCCTGCAGGAGTTACAGTTGCACTACCATTGTTTCCTCCGAAGCAAAGAATGTTGGTTGATGAGGTGATAACTGCAGTTGGCGCCGTTGCTCCAATAACAATTATCGTTGCTGTGGAAATACATGCATTTGCGTCAGTCACCGTTATAACGTATGTGCCACCCAACAATCCTGTTGCTGTGGCGGCTGTTCCTCCTGTTGGTGACCAAGAATAACCATAGGGTCCTGTTCCCCCCGCTGCAACAACCGCCGCTGTTCCATTTGGGCTTCCACAGAAGGAAGGTGTTGAGGAGGTTGTAAGTGTAATTGCTGTAGGTTGGGTGATTATGAAGGATTGTGATATAGTACAACCCACAGGAGAGCTGATTGTACAGGTATAATTTCCTGCACATAGTGCTGAAGCTGTAGCCGCATTTCCTCCCGAAGGCGCCCATGCATACGAGTAGGTTCCCGTTCCACCTGCGGCAACGACTGTTGCACTACCATTGCAGCTGGCAAAACAAGTAACGTCCACCTGTGCGGGAATT
>CAIQQJ010000079.1 GCA_903873905.1 uncultured Flavobacteriales bacterium | reverse complement strand
TTCTCCGAACTAACAACTCCGAACCAAACACTTTCCTTTCCCGCCACTTAATCCAATTTCCAACCCGTTTACCATTTAAGCGTTGCCACATGTTAAATGTGATAATCCTTTACAGTGTTACCAACGTAATATTGTATAGAAATAGGAACAAACAAACTTCCTATTTTAAAAGTAAACGTTCATTGAATTAAAATAAAAGAGCATAGGCCCTGAGCCTATTGGGTGTACTGGAACGGTTGACGTATTCGGGGATGTTGCGGCGACTGTTTGGTATACCCGGCTCTTTTTAACAATCTGTAACGAATGACTAACCCAACGTTATAGAATAAATGAACGTCATAGTAGTATAGAATGAGAAGTCCATCCGCTCTCTTCAGCGAACAAAGCACGACTCCGCAGAAAAGCTTGGTCGCACAAGCGGAGATGAAAATATAAATAACAAAATAAAAATTAACGCCATGAAAAAGTCAATCAATCGTAGAGGTCACGAATACCATGTCGATGGCCTTGGCACTATCAGTATCATAATTGGAATTGCTAGTGTAGGGTTTATTTTATACAATGTGATGCACGTAGTTTTTTCTTGAATGTGTGTAGAGCCCCGATCTTAAACGAAACCGAAAAAAATTAAGATCGGGGTTTCCTTTTATCTGCCGATATAATTCAAGGCAGATTAAACTTCCAGGTTGTAAAAAACAACCGACTATAATAAGTAAGACCTGCCCCGTAAGGCAGGTTTTTTTTGAAATGATTTTTTAATAACATTTCCTCAAATGGTGTTTATGTTGGGATAGCACAGGAGAGGAAGCATAAACAATTGAGTTCTTCATCTTGCTTTTACAATCATTGATCGAATTCTTTGAACTTGCTGCAACACGGCGACGTACAAGCATAAGCAAGCTATTTATGTCCCCAACATAATTTTGCCTTATGAAAAAAGTGATGATGGAATTCCGCATAGCAGGAAAGGAGCTACTGTTGAATTATGAACTGCTCACCGAGAAATGCTCCTGGAGTATTTTTGACATTGGTGGAACGGAACGCTGCAAAGGAATTCTCAATGGAAAACCGCCACATATAATTCCCGTTGCTTGTCTTGATCCTGCTCTTTATCAATTGTGCGTGATTGATGGAGATCAATTGATAAATACGCGATTTAAGATTGGCTAAACCTTTTGCGTATTTTTTTAACTGTGCGAGGTATTTTAAAATCAAAAAAGAATTTCTTGGTTAATTGAGATAATTCTTTCGAAGAGATTTCCTCGGAGGAAAATAAACATTTGTTATTCTCGAATAAAGTTCTAATTTGGCTATGCACTAAGCCCATCTGTCATGCATACCCCCCCCCCGTTTTATACGAAATCTCGCTCTTGTAGCGGCAATCTTTAGTTTTCAAATGGCATTCTCCCAACAAGGTGTCAAATGGGGAACAGGTGGAAATTCAATTGCCACTGGAGACTTTTTCGGGACAACGAATAATTTTTCGATTCTGTTCAAAGTGAACAATATTCAAAGGATGTCTTTAAACACAACTGGAATATTGCAACTTAATTCACTTGCAGGAACAGGGATAGGTTTTACAACACTCGATGCGAACGGAAATTTGATGCGAACGAATTTCCCGAATGATCCGAATAAGTTTCTGAATGGAAATGGAACATTCAGTTCAATTTCAACTCTTGGAGGATGGTCCTATAATGGAAATAATATTTTCAATCCCAATTCCGGATTTGTGGGAATAGGAACAAGCAATCCTCAATTTATTTTGGATGTGAATGGCGATGCAAGGGTGAACGGAACCTTGTACGCACAAGGAATTGTTCTGGCTACAAAAATGCAAGCTGATTCAATGAAGAGTGGTAGCATGGTGGCAGACACATTGACGAGTGCAAGCGTGGTAACAGCAACCATGACGAGCACAAATGTGGTGGCTGGAACTGTGAAGAGTTCAGGAATGATTTCCATAAATAACAATTTGAATTTTACCGGAGGATTACAGAATGAGATTTATACTTATAACGGTGATGTGAGAATGCAAAGTCTTCCAGGTTATAATGGAAATACAATTTTGAATGCGGGTACGAATGGGAATGTTGGAGTTGGGATTTATTCGCCGCAATATAAGTTTGATGTGAATGGTGATGCGAGAGTGAGTGGGAAAATGCATGTGTATCGTTTATTTGGTTCAAACGGAGATAGCATTATACGGTTTGGTGATAGCACAATGAATTTCAATTACAACTTGGGGCAAATTTATAATACAAACACAACGGGATTTAAGGGAATTGGAATTGGTAATGGGGCTTTAGCAAATGCTTTACATTCCACGGCAATTGGTTTTAGGGTTTGGAGTGGTTCATTAGCAACTGATGCTGTAACGATTGGTTGTGGTGTTCCAAATGGGCCTAATTTTATTTATAACAAGCCTTCATCATTGGCAGTAGGATTTAATTCTACTATTCCAACTTTTTTTGTTGGGCCAGCAAATGGAGTTGGAACTTATGGAAATGTTGGAATACGTACCACAACTCCGCTTTCAGATTTTCAAGTTGGAGATGCTTTTCAAATGGTCGCCATTGGTGGTGCACCTGCAGTACACAATACCTTCAGCACAAGTTATATCGGTTTCAATGTTGCACGTGTAGGTCAAGACAATTGGACGACTGGAACTGATGGGGGAAGTAACGGAGGAACAATTCTGCTTAGTACAATTGGTGGAGGATTTAGAATAATTGGAATTTCATCATCTGGCGTTTCTCGTATACCTCTCACTGATCAACAGATTCAAGAAAACACCAAATTTTATATTAGAGATGATGGCAGAGTAATAATAGGAAATCCCACTCCGCAGGGCGGACCTTCCACACAAGTAAATGGTCCCCATGATAATTCATCAACAAAACTTTCAGTTGATGGTACTGTACTTTGCAGGGAGCTTTTTGTAACGCAAAATAATTGGGCGGATTCCATTTTTTCTTCGAACTATAATCTCATATCATTAGATTCATTGCAAAGTTATTTGGACTCTATGGGTCATTTACCAGGAGTTCCAAGTGTAACTGAAGTTCAGAAAAATGGCAATAATCTTGGTCAAACCGATGTGATTCTATTGGCGAAAATGGAAGAGTTGACTTTGTATGTTTTGCAATTGCAAAAACAGAATGCGGAAATGAAAAAGGAGATTGACGAATTTAAAAAGAAATAACAGATGAGATTTTCTTTTTTTCTTTTTTTCTTGATTAACATTCCCGGATTTACAAAAAATTCTGGAGATACTTTATTGACACACAATTCTATTCAATTGGACATTGGAGGTACGGTGATGGGAATTGGCATTTCATATGAAAAGGCACTAACAAAAAAAAATCTGTATATACATCCTAAAGCATTTAATTCAGTTGACATGACTTTGAGTTACGGAGGATATTCTTACATATTAACAGGAATTGGGTTTAATAGGAATTGGGTTGCCACAAAAAGTAAAAGATTTTATTTAAATGTAGGGCTAAATGCAGATGCTTTAATTTCGTTAGATCCAACACCCAAAGCTCTTCGTCAATACTATGATAGCATTCATTTTTATGGAGGTGAGTACATAAATCCTATTGAACCATATCTTTTTGGAAATTTTGGCCTAAAATTTTTTATCCATCGTTTTTTCATAAGAGCAAATTTTACTCCTTTGCTTTTTTATGACAGAGTATATAAGCATAGATTTTATGTTGTTCCATGGGGCGGAATTTCATTTGGATTAAATTTTAAAAAATGAAAAAATACATTTTCTCCTTTTTTGTATTGTTAACCTTGCATCTTTCTGCTCAGCTGAATCTTGTACAAAACTATAGTTTTGAAAATGTGTCAGGGACATTAGAGTGCAATGCTGGTCCAACACCAAGTTGGCCTGATTGGGCAACTCATGGCCAAGAAAATCTGTTTGTATACTGGGCTGAATTACCACCTTGGACAATTCCTAAAATGAAAAATTTTTGTGGTGTTGGAGCTGCCTCTGCGGATCATTATTGTACGGGTGGAAACACAGGGCAAAATTTTGCAGAAACAGAGAACAGAGAATATTTTTGTGCCCCTCTTATAAGTAGTTTAATTTCAGGGCAAAGATATTATGTTGAATTTTACATTAAGGCAACTTCTGCACTTTCTGACGCAGGATTAATGTTTTCAATGGAAAGGCCTAAGCAATGTGGTGGTGAAAAAATTAATATCGAGGGACAACCCAGCTTTGAAATTGATAATAGTATTGTTTTTACATTCAGTTATTGGACGAAGGTCACAGGATTTTATACACCTGACGATAATTATTCTTGGTTGACAATTGGTTCATTTAATAAAACCAAGGATGATTTAGCAACATTTGCAATAGATGACATTAAAATCTTCAAATGGGTTCCCGAATGTCCCGACATCCAACTTTTAGAAAATTGGGATTATACCGGACTTCAAGGAATCACAATAGCAGCAGGTGATAAACTTTACGCTGGGTATAATGTCGGGTCATCTGATCCCAATGGAAATGTTTCTGTTACTCCTGGATCAGAAATAAGTTATAAAGCAGGAAATGAAGTAGGATTATTTGATGGTTTTGGTGCTTTCAATGGATCAGAATTTCACGCTTACAATGCACCATGTGGATCAGATTGCTTTCCTCCTTCACCAACAGCTGGAATTGCAACTGATATTTGTGATGGTACTCCTTACCAACTCGGTTCTTCTCCAGGTTTTGAAGAAACGTATTCATGGTCTTCAACTCCATCAAATGCAATAAATTACTTATCCTCCACAACAATTTCCAATCCCATTTTTACACCACCTTCAACAGGAGTTGGAACAATTATCTATACAGTTACTGCCACGAATTCCTGCAATCAAGTTGGTAGTAATAGTGTAACTATTCATTACGACAACAATCCAACTTCAACAGTACAACTTTCTCTTTCAAATATTGTACTCAGTGATGTTCCAAGTTTTGATGTGAATTATGATGCTCACGTAAAATCAATCACAGTGGAAGTTCTTGATCCTTCATTGACAACTATTTATTATTCTGAAAATTTTCTGGATAATATAGATTTTACCTGTTGTTCATTTCCATGGGAACTTCCCGTACAATTATCACCTTGTATAGATTATAAAATAAGAGTTACTGCAACAAACTATTGCACTGGAGCAAAAGCATCACAAATTATTAATTGGCCTCGAAACAGAAACGTTGCTTTGACTGCTGCATTGCCAAATGTGTTAACGCCAGATGGTGATGGAATAGATGATCAATTTTGTTTTCAATTTACCGGTGCTTCTTCCTATTCTTTTGAAGTTAGAACTCCGAATGGGACACTTGTATTCTCCGCTGGCAATGTTGTTGCTTACCCAATTGCAGCATGTAGTTGGGGTGGCGAATGTAATCAACCGAATTGTTTGTCGCCACAAGTTGGAGATGGAACATATTATTATGTTCTGACTTTGAATGATTGCAATAGTCAACCAGCTATTTCTAGTACGGGATTCTTGACATTATTAAATGGAACTGTCAGAATGGGGAATATTGAAGATTCGACGACTACTTTAAGTGAAAATCAATTTAATGGCGAAAATAATATTTCTGTTTTTCCAAATCCAACTACAAACGGAAATTTCATTTTAGATTTTGGTAATCAATCATCTCGTCATCTCGAATTATATAATAGCATCGGCCAAATGGTCAAAATTCAAATAACGGAATCAGGTGAAAAAAATAAAATTGGTATTGAAGGATTGGAAACGGGAATTTATTTTCTACGAGTTCTACTTGATAATGGAGAATATGCATCAAAGCAAATAATTGTTTTGTAATCATTGTCCTTCCTCTTTCTATTTTACTTGCCAAGATGGAAGACTAACGAAAAATCGTTCAGAAGATAATCGTGAATTAAACCTTTTGTGCAAAACAACTTCCCGCAAACGCGCGCAATTTTTTCACGCAAATTTCTTTCGCTTCCAAAAACCCCATGTGCCCAACACGCTCAAGTGCGAGGAGTCTTGTTTTTTTTGGTAATTGAGATTGTTTTTCCATTGAAGCAAACGGAACAACGGTATCACGCTTTCCTCCAATGAACATAACCGGATAATTAGCAAACTTCAAAATGATTTCTCGGTTGCGACGAATTTTCATTCCTTCCAAACTCGAAACAATTCCTTGCTTTTTTGTTTTCGCCGCCATCCTTCGAATCCAATTGATTTCCTTCTTCATGTATTTGTGATTCGCAACAGCAAACAAATTCATGACTAATGCATTCGTATATTTTGCCGGATCACGTTTCACAATTTTTATCGCACGATCACGATCCATTTTTTTTTCTTCACTGTCGGGCAATGCACTCGAATGAAAAAGACAAAGTCCACGAAGATTATCGGAATATTTTTCCGCGAATGCCAGCGCTACATATCCACCCATGGAATGTCCCACCAAAACATAACGACGCAATCCCAATTCATCCATCACATCTTTCACAACATCCGCCATGCGTTCCATCTTCTGCACATACCCAACACATTCCGATTTTCCATGACCAGGAAGATCAATTGCAATGACACGGAATTTTTTCGCAAGAGCATTCGCAAATCCATTGCCGAACCAAACTTCTGATGAGAAAGGAAATCCATGCAACAAAACAATCACTCTTCCTTTTCCCACATCCGCATAACGGATTTTAGCTCCTCGAGAAGTGATGAATTTCGTTGGAGGAATGACGGGTTTGAAAATGGGGAGTTTTAGTTCCATTTGAGTTGGAAGGTTTGAAAGTTGGAAAGTTTGAAAGTTGGGAAACATTGCAACTTTTCAACTTTCCAACATTTCAACTCATTATTTCTTCATCAGACTTTCAATCTCATCCGCTTCAATCGGAATGTTTTTCATGAGATCAACAGGTCCTTTTTTGGTAATGAGAATATCATTCTCCAAGCGGATACCAAGATTTTCTTCGAGAATATAAATTCCCGGTTCGCAAGTGTAAACCATTCCCGCTTCAAATTTGCGATAACGACTTCCCACATCATGTACATCCAATCCTAAGAAATGCGAAGTGCCGTGCATGAAATATTTTTTGTAAGCCGGCCAAGCGGGATCCTGATTTTTTATTTGTGTTTTGTTGATGAGACGTAGTTTCAACAATTCCTCTTCCATCATCTTGCCAACTTCCTTGTGATAATCCTGAATGTTGTTGCCAACAACCAATCTGGATGTTGCGAATTTCATCACACGCAAAACCGCATTGTAAACATTCTTCTGACGTTTCGTGAATTTTCCATTGACAGGAAGTGTTCTCGACAAATCACTTTGGTAATTCGCATAACCAGCTGCGAAATCCATCAACAAAACATCTCCGTCTTTGCATGGCTGATCGTTGGCAACATAATGCAACACGCAAGAATTTTTTCCTGCTGCAATAATGGATTGATATCCCGCAAATCCAGCACCATGACGAATGAACTCATGCGCCAATTCCGCTTCGATTTCATATTCCATCACACCCGGTTTTAC
>CAIQQJ010000078.1 GCA_903873905.1 uncultured Flavobacteriales bacterium | reverse complement strand
GGAATTATTAAACAAAATCCATCTGAAATCATTTCGAAAGGGATTACTTCAAAAATAGAATGGTTGCCAGAACCAAAGACCAATGAATATTATGCCGATCCATTTGGATGGCGTGATGAAAATGAATTGAAAATTGTTTTTGAACATTACAATTACAAAAAACAGAAAGGGATCATTGCTTCTTACAATTCAAATGGAGAAATAAAAACAGTGCTCGAAAAAACCAATCATCTCTCCTACCCTTTTGTTCTAAATGTGAATGGAAAAAAGGCAATCATGCCAGAATGTTTTGAATCCAAGAACCTATTTTTCTTCGATGTCAATAATCCTCAAGAAGAAAAAATAATTATTGAAAATATTGACGCTGTCGATTCAACACCTGTTTTCCATAATAATCGTTGGTGGATTTTCTGTACGCTTGCCGATGAATTCAGTAACACAAATCTTTTTCTTTATCATTCCGAAAAAATTGATGGCGCCTGGATTGCTCATGAAAATAATCCTGTAAAATGTGATATTCGTTCATCTCGTCCAGGTGGCACACCATTCGTTTTGAATGGCAAACTATTTCGTCCTGCGCAAGATTGTTCAACAAGTTATGGCTCAGCAATTGTAATTAACGAGATTGTTTTGCTGGATGAGAATTCCTTCAGTGAAAGAATTGTTGCACGAATAGAACCAGACATAAACAGCAAATACAACAAAGGGATTCACACTTTTTCACTTGTTGACAACAATACGATTCTCCTAGACGGAAAACGCTACGTCTATAATTTTGATAACTTCAAGAACGTATTCAAACGTAAATTGGCCAGAATATTCTAAAATGATCAGAAGCATATTTGCAAATTTCTCTTCTCGTTTGGCCGTTGCTGTGATGAATTTCGCGATGCTTCTGTTGACAACACATTTTCTGGGAAAGGAAACTCGTGGAGCAGTTTACATTATTGGGCTAGGCATCGCAATCATTCATGTCGTTAGTGATTTGGCAAACGGACCATCACTCGTTTATTTGACACCACGCACACGGTTAAGCAGATTATGGATTACAGGTAGCATCTGGGCTTTTATTACAACGGCCTTGATTGGAACCATATTAATTTACATTGGAAATATTCCTTCCTATTGTGGAATAGAAGTTTTAATAGTGGCTATTCTCATTTCACTTCATTCGCTCAATCAGAATATTTTGCTTGGACAACAACGCATTAAAGCCTTTAATATTCTTTTGTTTCTTCAAGGTGCAATTCAAATTTCAACAATGGCTTGTTGCATTTTCCTATTCGACCAAAAAAGTGTCTATCCGTATATTTATGCAAACATGGTGAGTTTGAGTTTGTGCTACACCATCGGATTAATTCTCATTCATAAAAATCCTCCAGAACCAAAAATTACGGAGACTCGCTCCATCTTACTTGTGCTTTTTACAAATGGATTTTATACACAAGCAGCAAGTCTTTTTCTTGTCATGTGTAAATTAAAAACTCAAACCAGTGTGAAAAGTATTTTGCCTAATGGCGAAGGTGAGGCTGGAATTTACTCCACCGCTTTTGCATTGGGAGAAGCAATCATGATTTTTGCAGCAAGTGTTTCTTCTGTTGTTTTATCAAGAGTTTCCAACCAAGATAATCACATTGAATCGAGGAAATCGGTTTTCCAATTGAGCAAATTAAGTTTGGTATTAACTTTTTTTGCTGTCGCATTTTTCTTGGCACTACCAGCAGGTTTCTACAGTTGGTTACTTGGAAAAGATTTTTCTCCTGTCAAACATGTTTTTCTTTCCATTTCACCAGGAATTGTTTTTGTAAGTTTCGGAACTGTTTTTGCACACTATTTTTCTGGCGCTGGAAAACATTACATGAATTTCATCAGTGGTATTTTCGCTTTTATTACCACATATTTGACAGCTGATTATTTTATTGGCAAATTTGGAACTTCTGGCGCTGGATATTCTTCCTCTGCAACTTATATTGTGCTTACGCTGATTACCTTCGGCGCTTTCATTTTAATTGGAGGAAACAAAAAAAGTGATTGGAAACAATTGCTCCTTTCAAAAGAAGATTTTCAATCCTTGCGAAATATTTTGAAAAAGAATAACTAGATTTAATTTATGTGTGGAATCAGCGGCATTGTGAAATTTGATGGAGCATCGGATGAACTCCGTGTTGCCATACGCAAAATGAATTCCGCAATTCGTCATCGTGGTCCAGATGGTGAAGGTTTTGTTTTTGGTGATGAAAATTGGAAGGCCATTGCAACATTTTCAGAAGACACGCCTAATGAAATTTCTTCCTCAAGATTTCCTCACTCGCCAACAGTTCCAATTTCAACATTATCCGTTCCTACCAATCTCGTTCTTGCGCATCGTCGACTTGCCATTCTTGATTTGAGTCCTGCTGGACATCAACCGCTCTGTTCCGCAGATCAATTACTTTGGATTACTTATAACGGAGAAGTTTATAATTATCCAGAACTGAGAACTGAATTGGAAAACTTAGGTCACACTTTTTTTACCAACACGGATACAGAAATTGTTCTAGCGGCTTATCGCCAATGGGGAAAAGAGTGCATGCAAAAATTCAATGGCATGTGGGCTTTCGTAATATGGGATCGTGAAAAGAAAATTCTATTTGGTTCACGTGATCGTTTTGGTGTGAAACCATTTTATTATTACAAGAACAAAAGTGTTTTCACGTTTGCTTCTGAACAAAAAGCATTTTTGAAAAATTCTTTTGTGACAACAGAATTGAATTCTGCTGCGGTCGCTGATTATTTCATTGCCGGTGAAATTGAATATGGTGAAGAAAGTTTTTTAAAAAACATCATTGAATTATTCCCAGGAAATGCATTTGAACTTTCCTTGAACAACGGAGCATTCAAGAAATGGAAATGGTATTCACTTCCTGAAACAGAAGACAAGGCAACATTTTCCGAGCAGCAATACAAGAAATACATTGAACAGACGCGAGAATTACTTGTCAATGCAATTCGAATTCGATTGCGTTCCGATGTTCCCGTTGGCTCTTGTTTGAGTGGCGGAATTGACAGTTCTGCAATTGTTGGAATTATTGGCGATTTGATTTCTAAAAATGAAAAAGTAAATGTTGGTGATCGTTTGAAATTATTCACGGCAGTTTTTGACGAAGCGAATATTGATGAACGGAAATGGGCAAAAGAAATGGTGGACCGCACGGGTGCAGACTGGTTCACCGTTCAACCGAAGCCGGAAGAATTTATTCGTGATGTAAAAGAATTAATGTATTGTCAGGATGTTCCAATCTGGAGCACGAGTACATACGCCCAATTCCGTACAATGAAACTTGCGCATGACAATGGAATTCGTGTCGTATTGGATGGACAAGGTGGAGACGAATTATTTGCGGGATATTTTCCCTATTACATTCCGTTCTGGACAGAATTGAAAAATAATGGAGAACGCGCAAGAAGGAAATCTGAAATCGAATCGTTTGGAGAAGGCGCAACAAAATACCGATTACGAGAATTACTAAAGCAAAAAACAGTTCCTTCCTTGCCTGTAAAGATGCAATTGAGCATTCAGAGGAATTATTTCCCTGACGTGAATTATCTTGATGAACATTTGATTGCTGAATATATTTCAAATTACAAACAGAAAATTATTCCAAACACGCTAAACAAAGCATTGTCTTCAGAGTTTGTAGATACGCGATTGAAAGGATATTTAAAATGTGAAGACCGATGTTCCATGTGGCATTCTGTAGAATCACGAACTCCTTTTTCAGATGACCATTTGTTGATTGAAGCTGTTTTCAAAATGCCAGGAATGATGAAAATAAAAAATGGCGTCACGAAATATATTTTGCGTGAAGCGGCAGCTCCATTTATTCCGGACAGCATTCGAAATCGTCGTGATAAAATGGGATATGCAACGCCCAACAATAAATGGGTTTCTGATCTGAAAGAGCAGTTCCGTCCTTATTTCGAACAGGATTTGACTGGAATCATTGACAAAAAGAAGTTGATGAAAGATTATGATTCCTTCTTTTCTATCGAAAACAAACCTGAAAATGGTCGAGTGTTCAAGTTCATGGCTTTTGCTGTTTGGAAAGAAACCATGGGAATTTAGGAGGTTTTCAAATTTGTTAATTGCCAATTTTCAATTTTTTTTCTTGCTAGAATATTGGATTATCAATTCTTGTGACAATTGTTACCAAAGCATTATTTGAATAATCTTAAATTTGTGCCATGAAAAAAATAATTCTTCCGTTCGCGACAATCGCCTTTTTGATTCTTTCCTGCAGTCAAACAACTAGTACCACTAGTGGTGGCGGATTAATAGATGCAAAACAATTTGCTGCTGTTGCTGATTCCCTAAAAGATGAGCAAATTATTGATGTTAGAACGCCTGATGAATACTCCGATGGGCATATCACTGATGCAATCAATATTGATTGGAGAGGAAATGATTTTTCTACCGCTGTAGAAAAACTTAATAAGAATAAGCCGGTAATGGTTTATTGTTTGTCTGGTGGAAGAAGTTCACAAGCCGCTGAATTTTTAAAAAAAGACGGTTTTAAAAATGTGTACGAATTAGATAAAGGCATTCTCGCATGGAAAGGTGAAGGTTTACCTGTTACACAAACAGCTACTACAAAAGCGGCAGGCAATGAAATAGCTGAAGTAACTGCTGATGCGTTTAATACAATGCTCAATTCACAAGCAATCGTGTTGGTAGATTTCAGTGCCACTTGGTGTGGTCCCTGTCAAAGACTTGCTCCACGACTTGAAGAATTGAAAAATGAAATGGCCGGAAAATTCCTATTGGTAAAACTTGATGCCGATCGCGATTCCCATTTGGCAGATGCAATGAAAATCACAGCGCTTCCAACATTGCTGCTTTACAAAAACGGAAAACTCATTTGGAGAAATGAAGGTTTGATTGACAAGAGTGTTATTGCCGATCAAATTACAAAGGCGGGAAATAATTAAGGATTAAGGATTTGGGCGTGCTCCCCACAGAATTGTGGGGATCGGGCTATCCGTTGCAAGTCCTCAGCCGCAGTGTCGGGATTGAAAACCCAACACCACGTCTTCCGGGCTTTTCACTACTATCCCTCACGCAAAAAAAAGTAACAAATACCCAAAGGCACAGCATTTCTCAAACTAAAAAAATCTACTTCTTTTCATCAAAATAAAAATGACCAAATCTTTCGAATTGGTCATTTTTTATTTTTGGTAATTGGTAATTATTTTTTCTTCTTCTTATCTTTTTCTGTTCCAACAAAATCCCAGTGTTTTTTCAATTTCTCTTTTTTGGAAATTTCCACACTGCCTTCGATTCCATAACCATCAATTGATCCAGAAACTTTAACCGTCTCGTCCATTTTGTTGGTCATTTCACCCTCAAATTCTATGTAGAGCATTTCTTCTGTGCCGCCCTCATCGGTATAAGCTGAATCTTTTGTCAATTCAATTGGAATAGCTTCCGCACCAGCATTTTTCTTGAAAAACCCAGTTCTGAACTTGCCTCCTTTAAAGGTGGCCACATCATTTTCCGACTTTCCCGTTTTCCCTTTTTTCGATTCGGAAATGGTTATTTTATATTGCTTGTTTTCAATGTTCGAAGTATCACCTTTAAAGATAAAAGAGGATGCCAAAATGAAAACCAGTCCGCTTGCAATTAGTGTTGTAGTTCGTTTCATCATTTTTTTTATTTGCTTAACAAAGTTAATCTTTCGCAGGAAAGAACATGAAAATTCTATGCTAAATGCATTTTTAATGTTCAATAGGATACAACTGAATAATATTTTAAGAGAATTCTCAATACTGATTTAGTAATTAGTCTAAACATTGACATGAAGTTGAAAACTATTACCTGTATTTTGATTTTGCCCTATTATCGAACAATGTTACAATATGAATTGCATTCGTGCTGACAGAATAAACAGCTGTGACATTTTTATGAATAAGTCCCAATCTGCAAGCTTTAATTTTTTTCGACACCGCAAATGCATTTGGATATTGCACAATCAAACGGATAAATTCCTGCACAAGATCAAGAAAAGCATTCGCTTCTTTCGATGACCATTCTTCCAGAAGATAATTGTAAATCAAATCAAGATCGGTAACCGCTCGTTCCGACCAAATTACCTTAAGCTTTGCGGCCATACTTTTTCCATACTTTTTCATTTGAAAGCGTGCGTCCTTTTTCAATATCCTCAAGTCCTTCTTCAACACGGTTTCTTTGATCAATTGTCAACTGATCAGCCCAATCAAATGATTCTGACGATTTTTTCAAAAAGAGAAGTGAAGAAAGCATTCCCTTGTCCTCGATTTTTGCAAGCCATTCAATTAATTCAAGTTTTGCGACTTCTGATTTCATAAGATTAAAGATAAGGAAATTGCATTATTGAAATTCTTTTATAATCGGGAAACTATCACCATTTCCCATCTTATCTTTACCATAATTTAAACAATATCGAATTTCAAATTTTTTCGAATCCTCGAATTCCCAATGAACGCCATTCCATTAGCAGAACGCCTCCGCCCTACTTCACTCGATAATTATATCGGGCAACAACATCTTGTTGGTGAAAATGCGGTATTGCGTAAAGCTATTGAATCCGGAAATTTGCATTCGATGATTTTGTGGGGACCTCCTGGCGTTGGAAAAACCACTCTTGCACACATCATTGCCGCTCAACTCAAACGACCTTTTTATGCATTGAGCGCCATCAATTCGGGTGTAAAAGACATTCGTGATGTAATTGAAAAAGCGAAAAGCCAGGCTTTCTTTGGGACCAATATGCCGGTTCTTTTCATTGATGAAATTCACCGTTTCAGCAAATCACAACAGGATTCCCTTTTGGGCGCGGTGGAAAAAGGAACGGTAACCTTAATTGGCGCTACAACAGAGAATCCATCTTTCGAAGTGATATCGGCTTTGCTTTCGCGTTGCCAGGTTTACATTCTCAAACCTTTGGGAAAAGACGACTTGCTTCATTTGCTAGAAATAGCAATGAAAAAAGATGAAATACTGAAGACAAAAAAAATTGACATAAAAGAAAGTGAAGCCTTGCTCCGACTTTCGGGTGGTGATGCAAGAAAACTCCTGAACATTTTTGATTTGGTGATTACTTCTGCGGGAAAAAATGAAGTGGAAATTACCAATGATTTTGTTTTGGAAAATGTTCAACAGAATCTTGCGCTGTATGATAAGGACGGAGAACAGCATTATGATATTATTTCCGCATTCATCAAATCCATTCGAGGAAGCGATCCGAACGCGGCGATTTATTGGTTGGCAAGAATGATTGAAGGTGGCGAAGATCCTTCTTTCATAGCAAGACGAATGGTAATTCTTGCATCGGAAGATATTGGAAATGCAAATCCGAATGCGATGTTGATTGCGAATACTTGTTTTCAGGCGGTGAACGTTATTGGATATCCTGAATCGAGAATTATTCTTGCGCAATGCGCCACTTATCTCGCATCATCACAAAAAAGTAATGCTTCCTATATGGCAATTGAAGAAGCATTGGCACTTGTGAGAGAAACAGGAAATCTGCCAGTACCACTTGCTTTGAGAAATGCTCCAACAAAATTGATGGAGGAAATTGGTTACGGAAAGGAATATCAATACTCACATGGATTCGAAGGGAATTTCTCAGTGCAAGAATATATGCCAAAAGAAATTAGCGGAAAGAAATTTTATGAGCCTGGAAATAATGCGAGAGAAAATGAATTGAGGGCTTATTTGAAGAAATGCTGGATGGAGAAGTATGGGTATTGAGTAAAAGGGACGAGAAACGGGGGACACGGCCAGATAAAAGATGTGGTAGTTAGTATTGTGGTAGCGGTTTCGAAATGAAAAATCTAATTGAATTTTTGTTGGCAATACAAATCTCAATCGTTTTCTTCGGCGTGATAGGCTTGGGTTTCGTGCACAAACATGTAGACTAGACCAACTACAAATCCTCCGAAAGCTTGTTCGATTCCTTGCCAAGTAATATCGAGCAACAGATATTTCAAGTCCATGTCCTTATTAAAAGTGACATGCACAACAGTGGCAACTATATAAACCAAAACACCACAAGCAAAGCCTACTGCTGGTCCACGCAAGAGTGGATGACGGGAAATTTTGTCGAAAAATGGAAGCAAAAAAGAGCGATTTACAAGAAAACCGATGAACATGTATGCAATGGACGCTGCCGTTAGATAAATCCACATGGGATAGGAAATCATGGCATAATCATACAGGAAAATGCCATGCCACAAATAGGACAAGCCGAACATCACAAGTGTCGTGAGAATCCAGCCAATAATAAACCGTTTTCCGTAGATATTCATATCAATTATGTAGCAAATTTACGCAATTTCATACAATAGGTTTCAATAATGCGGTGAACAAGTAAGAGTGTCGGGTATTGGCTTTCTTCAGGCACATTTTTCGGTTATCTTCGTAAGACAAAATCATTATCCAAAATTCCTTTGGATTTTATAATAAATCAAAATCTGTGAAAAGATTTCTTGCAGTTTTTTTGCTCAGCGCGGTTCTTTTGCAATTCGGCGCATGTAAACGTGATGGCACTCCTTCTTGGGATGTTGGAGTTGTTGTCCCGCTTGCGCATGCTTCTCTTTCCATTAACAATCTCATAGGCGATAGTTTGAGTTCGTCCAATGCAGATGGTTCGATAAAGCTTGTTTATTCGAGCAAAATTGCGGGACTTTCAATGGACACACTTTTTAATATTCCGGATACAACGGTTTCAAATATTTTCGCTCCCCCGATTACCTTAAATATTACAGCTGGCAGTCCCATTACTCCTACAACCCCAAATCAAACGACTTTCGGAGCGAGTGGCGCTCAAATTGTTTATGGAATCCTGACGCACGGACAAATGTTTCTTCATTTGCAAAATGACATTCGAAGAAGAGTTATTGTTCGTTATCAAATACCATGTGCCTCTTTAAATTCGATTCCATTTGACATGAGTTATACCATTCCTGCGGCGGCAGATTCACTTCATGCCGAATTTATGGATGTTACAATTGACTTAAGTGGCTATTCCATTGATTTTACCGGCGCCAATCATGATCGCGTAAATACATTAACTACAACTTTCACAGCACGAATCGATCCAACTGATAATGATGCGACAATTTATACTTCCGATACGGTTGGTGTAAACAATACCATGAAAGGAATCAAGCCGTATTACATTCGCGGCTATTTTGGAAATGAAACCACACAAATTGGTCCTGATGAAACTGATTTCCCGATTTTCAAAAAAGTTATTGCTGGTTCATTGGGACTCGACTCCTTGAAAATGTCTTTGAGTATTGACAATTATATTGGAATGGATTCGCGCTTGACAATTAACAGCATTTGGTCGCGGAATACCAGAACGAATCATTCTGTTTATCTCAACAATTCTGTCATGGGAATGCCGATTAATGTGAATCGTGCACAGTATACCAATTCGTGGTTGCCGGTAGTTCCAAGTTCTTACAACTTTGTTTTTGACAATAGCAATTCAAATGCAAAAGCATTGGTGGAAAATCTGCCTGACAAGTTGGGATATGATTTTACTTTGATCACTAATCCATTGGGAAATGTTTCGGGCAACAATGATTTTCTATTCGCGAATTATACGATTGATTCAAAACTGAATATTGAAATGCCGTTGAATTTATTCGCGGATCAATTGGTGACTTCTGATACTGTTCTTCCCGATTTCAGTTCCTTCAAAAACCGTGATAAAATCCTGAAAGGAACATTGACTCTTTTTGCAGAAAATAGTTTTCCATTCGAAGCGGACATGAATATTTATTTCATCGATGTTTTAGGGAATATCACAGGTTCTGTTGTTGCACAACCGAATGCGATTGCATCGAGTCCTACCAACATTGTTGGCGGCTATGTGGTTTCCGTTGGGCATACCAGTTCACAACTTTCCATTCCACTGAATGAAACCCAAACACAAGCCTTGTTGAATAGCACAAAAATTATTTTCGTTTCAAAATTCGATACACATTCCATTCCGATGTACGCGAAAATTTTTGACACCAATCATCTCGACCTGAAACTCACTGCCAATTTTGATTATCGTGTTGGAAATTAGTATGAAATCATTCAAGCGCTTTTTTATTCCCTGCCTGCTATCGCTTATTTGTTTGCCGATGGTTTCATTGGCACAAGATCCCATGTTGTTCATTTATCGTCCGCATTGGCCACAACAGGGAAATGCATTTCACAATTCAATTTCTTTTTCCGGTGAATACAATGCGGGATCGGATGCTGTGACCAATTCATTTCTTAATTCCATGTACAAAGGTGGATTTCTTGATTCCACAACAAAAGCCGATCAAGAAAACAGATTGCTTCCTTCCAATAGAATTGGCATTTATGCATCGTATGCAATGGCCTATTCCTGGAGAGGTACGAGCGATTCCGCCAAATGGGAATTCATGATTGCTTATCGCGACCGACAATCTTTTTCAGGGAAGTTTTCTGCTGATGCTTTTAAACTGGCCTTTGAAGGGAATCGTCCTTTTCTTGGAAAAACTGCGACGATTGACAATACACACCTGACAAATATGCATTGGCAACAATTGCAGTTTGAAGCGAAATATTTTTCTCCAGATAAAAGATCAGATGCGACATTTGGATTTTCCATTTTGAATGGACAGCAATTGCAGGAAATAAATATTCGTAAAGGTTCTGTGTTTACACAAAGCGATGGAACAGCAATTGATGTTGCAAGTTCCGCAACTTATTTCAGAAGCGATACTTCCTCTACAACTTTAGGAGCAAGAAACGGTTCCGGCAGTTGTTTTAATTTTCGTTTCAACACCTACCTCGGCGATTCTTCTGCACATTATCACAGTCAGGTTTCCTTTATGGTGCAGGATCTTGGTTTTATTCATTGGAATAATAAATCTGATATTTTTTCTGTTGATACGAATGCGCATTACACAGGAGTTGATGCATCAAATGTTTTGGTCAATGGTGGACATTTAACAGGCGTCCCAAATTCAGATTCCATTATTCATCCGCCGCAACATGGACAGATTATTGCTTTCCTCCCATTGGGAATTCGTTTCCGTTACACCTTGATCACACCATATTCTTGGTGGGGAGGAATTGACGCGCGCGCTTGGAGTTATGGTGATGCAATGCCACACCTTACAATGTTTGCGGGATGGCATACAAAGGATTTTCATTTTAATGTGAGCGGTGGCGCAGCATACGGTGGTTACGCGCGATTGCAATTTCCATTGCAAGTTGGTTGGGAAAGTTGCAACTATTTTTCGCTTATCGTTGGCACCACAAATGTTGCGGGATACATTGCTCCGAAACAAACACACGGACAAGGACTATTCATGAATCTTTCATTTGCATTCTGAAAAAAAGCATGAACATGAAAAAAATATTTTTTGTCATTTCTTTTTGCATCAGCATTTTTTCCATTGCGCAAACTTCTGCCCAATGGGAAAATATTTATGGCGGTCCGGGAAATGAATATGGTTATCGCGTGCGCACATGTCTTGATCAGGGTTATGTTGTTGCGGGAAGTACAAGTTCAAGCGGCATCAGTGATGGTTATTTGGTTCGTGTTGACAGTTTGGGTTTGGTGATGTGGTATAAATATTACGCTGGAAATAATGTTGACATTTTCAGAAGCATTAAACAACTTCCAGATTCCGGATATATTATTGCGGGCTATTCCAACTCCACAGGAACACATGGAGGATATGATGGTTGGGTCATGCGCACGGATAAAAATGGAGATTCACTCTGGTCAAAATATATTGGTACAAGCGATTGGGATTTTTTCTATGATGTTGCACCGACAAGCGACAGCGGATTTATTCTTGCAGGAGGAACTTATGGAGCTGGAATGGGTGAAGAGGATATGTACTTCGTAAAACTTGACTCGT
>CAIQQJ010000077.1 GCA_903873905.1 uncultured Flavobacteriales bacterium | reverse complement strand
CAATTCTGTTCGACCTTGTCGTTGCAACCATTCCTGCGCACGATCGTTTCCGTTGATTGCGTCAGCAAGGTGTTGAATGGTTTGATCATTTGTGTTAGCCATAAAAAAATGTCTGCAAGTTGGCGGTCTTCAGTCGGCACAAAAACTGCCGACCGTTGACCGCTAACTGATTTTAGCTGTGTTTATATTTCATATACAAGAATATTGCAGTTCCAACTACGGCAAGTACACCAAGAATAGCTCCTGTGATTTTCATCCAGCTGTATGGACGCTCACCTTGAACTTCACCTGTGCGACCGTTGATCATGAAACGATAAACTTTTTCGCTATAACGGAATGCACTCAACCAAATTGGAAGAAGAATATGTTTGAATGTAATGTCGTTATAGGTTGTATTTAAAGATGTGATTTGTTGAACATCGCCACCAATTGATTTGTTCACTGTTCCTCGAATGACAGATTCCATTCTTACTTTTGCTTTTTCAAAACCTTCTTTCACATCAATCTGATATTGTTCAGTAACGAATCCTGTTAGGAATTGTTCATTGAACGCTTTCAATTCATGAAGGTCCCATGGCTCTAATTCATTTGCCAATTTTTCCGGCAATGATTTGCTTGCATTCACCAATACATCGTCAAAAGCATCATTCACGGTTCCGCTAACAGGAATCCAACGTGTTTTTTGAACTTGTCTTGTCTTTGAAACAGATTGGCCGTTTACGGTTTCAGTATAACTTTCAGTTACGTAATAATGTGTTCCTTGTTGACCTGTGTAATTACTAATTGTATTGGAATCATAAGTCCAATAAGGAATATAAAGTCCCTTGAGCTTATCGTTTCGTGCAACATTTTTCAAATCATTTGGCGCCCACCACAATCCTCCAATCCAATTTTTAAAAAGTTCGATTCCCTTGTTTTTGTCAATGGAAAATGGCAATAAATATTTCGGTTTGATTGAACTTGAAGTTGACCCGCCAGATAAAACAAGTGCTGTTCCGCAAAACGGACAAGAATCAGAAGTAACATTTGGCCTTAGAGAAGTAGACGATCCGCAACTTCCACATTTCACAGTTGTAACTTGAATTGTTTCTGCCGTTGCAGTCGCATTTGCGAGATAAGCCAAAAAATCCTGTTCTTCTTCAACAACAGGTTCATTGCTGGTTTGAATTTCATTTTCAGTTCCGCAATAAATACATTTTAAGCTGGAAACACCCGGATTGAATTCCAGAAGTCCACCACAATCTTTGCATTTTACTTTTCCTTGCTCTGCAACTTCATGTGTTGCTTCATTGAAATCATTTGCCATAAAAGAAGGGATTTGAAATTTGAAAATTCGAGATTCTATATTATTTCCTTAACCATTTTCGATATTCACTATTCTTTGGGCGTGCCCTTCGTTCCTCAGGTCGGGCTTTCCGCGCTACACGGTAGCTTGCTGCAATCCCTCACGCATTCTTCAGTACATTTTTTGTCAATTGAATTTTTTTATTCCCATTAAAATTTAGGTGACAAAAAAAACTCAGTCAGACAATAAAAAATTGTCAGACTGAGTGAATTTTTGTCAGCGAATAAAAAATCATATTGAAAAACAAAGTTTGTTCTTGCAAAAATTTGTATCGAAGTCCCTAACAAAATTTGTCAGGGAACATTAAGAAATTCGATTAAGGCATTGGAGGAGGTGGTGGCATTGGAGGTGGCATGCTGTTGAAGAACTGTGCCAATTCTGGAACTGTTCCCGCTGCTAACCATCCTGCCATTCCTGCTTTCCAAATTACAGTATCTTTTTTCACAGCACCACTTTGAATCATGCCGCGGAATGCGTTATCATCATATGGTCCTTGTTGTGCTCCATTTACTGCAATGAAATATTGTGAAACAGGAGGAGGTGGTGGAGGTGTGTTTTGTTGCCCCTGCATTCCTGTATTCGGATTGAACTGGTTCTGGTTATACATACCAGCCATTTGATTTCCCATTCCCATTCCCATTCCCATTCCCATACCTGCTCCCATCAAACCGCCGCCATTTGGATTTTGAGCAGCCGATTCCATTGCATTGGCAGCTTGAAACTGACTGTATGCACCTAGATTTCCAACAATTCCCATTGAGGAACGTTTGTCAAGCATAGCTTCCACTTCAGGAGGAAGAGAAATGTTCTCAACCAAAAGTTTTGTCAGCGTAATTCCATATTCCAGAAATTCCGGAGCAATTTTTTTATGAATAGTTTCTGAGAATTCATCGTAATTCGATGCCATATCGAGCACTGGGATTTTCGCTGAAGCTACGGCATCAGTGAAACGTGTCATTACAATGTTCTTTAAATTTTCTGTGATTTCTTCCGTTGTCACATGCTCATCTGTTCCTGCAATTTCCTTGATGAATGTTTTTGCATCAGTGATACGCATGGCATAATTTCCAAAAGCACGAATACGAACTGGTCCGAATTCTGCATCACGAATCATGATCGGATTTTTTGTTCCGTATTTTAGATTGGTGAATTGCTTTGTGTTTACAAAATAAACTTCCGCTTTGAATGGAGAGTTAAATCCGTATTTCCATCCTTTAAGTGTGGAGAGAATCGGAAGATTCTGTGTTGCCAAAGTGTACATTCCTGGCATGAATACATCGGCGAATTGTCCTTCATTGACGAAAACGGCAACTTGCGATTCACGAACAGTCAGTTTTGCATTGTTCTTGATTTCATTCTGGAAGCGTGGAAAACGCCACACCATCGTGTCATTTGAACTATCGGTCCATTCGATAATGTCAATAAATTCGTTCTTGAAAATTCCCATGTTCTTGAGGTTTGTGTGTGAATATTTCATTCAATCCTGACCTAGTCAGGACCATATTCAAATGTATGATGATTTTTGTAAATAATCTGTTATAGAAATACAAATTTGTTTGTGGAATTAAATATTTTACTGCCGAATATTTCAAGCTTCTGCCTAAACTTGTCATGTGGCTGAAAACACAACTTTTTTTGATATCATTATTATCGGTGGCGGTGCTGCAGGATTTTTTTCCGCTGTTAATGCTGCCCGACTTTCAACAATGAAGAAAGTCGCTATTTTGGAAAAAACAACGAAAGTGTTGGCCAAAGTCAGTGTTTCCGGTGGAGGGAGATGTAATGTAACGCACGCGTGTTTTGAAAATAGAGATTTAGTAAAGTTCTATCCGCGTGGGGGCAAGGAATTGCGAGGCGCTTTCAGCAGATTCAGTGTAGACCAAACCATAGAATGGTTCAGGGCGCGAGGTGTGGAGTTAAAAACGGAAAGTGATGGAAGAATGTTTCCAATTTCAGATCGTTCTGAGACTATCGTGAATTGCCTTTTATCAGAAGCAAATAAATACAATGTTGAAATTCTTTTGCAGAAAGAATTGCAGAAAATTGAAAAAATCGATGATAAATTTATTTTATCCATAAATGAAACAGAGAAATTTGCCTGTAATAAATTAATCATTGCTGCAGGAGGAAATTCCAAATCCTCAGCGTACGATTTCCTTTTGAAAATGGGGCATAACATCATTCCACCTGTTCCTTCTCTTTTTACATTCAATATTCCAGGAAATCCCATTACAGAGCTCATGGGAGTGAGTGTAGAAAAAGCAACAGTAAAAATTGAGGAAACGACTATTGAAACAGAAGGCCCATTATTAATTACCCATTGGGGAATGAGTGGACCAGCAATACTGAAATCTTCGGCATGGGGAGCTAGAGCATTGGCTGAGCGCAACTATGATTTTTTTGCCTTGATCAATTGGCTTCACAATAGAAGGGAAGATGACGTTTTCGAAGAATTGAAAAGTTCAAAAACCATTTATAATGCCCAATTAATTGTAAATGTTAATCCTTTCCATTTAGTAAAACGTTTGTGGCAATTTCTTTTATTCAAAAATGGACTTGACAATGAACTACGATGGGCCGATTTGTCCAATAAGCAATTGAGAAATATGGCCCATTTGCTTGTTTTTGATAGATATCATGTGATTGGGAAAACAACATTCAAAGAGGAATTTGTCACTTGTGGAGGTGTTACTTTGAATGAAATTGATTTCAAAACCATGGAAAGCCGTAAGGTAAAAGGACTCCATTTTGCTGGTGAAATATTGGATATAGACGGTGTTACAGGTGGTTTTAACTTCCAGGCGGCATGGACCACTGGCTGGTTGGCAGCATGTGGATCAATAGAAAGTACATTAAAAATGGAGGAATTAAAGTAAATTTGTCAGCATTTTTATAGCATTATGAAAAAACAGCTACTATTCTTGTTAATGATTTTTATTGGATCACTGGGGATGCATGCCCAAGCTGATCTTGGGAAAGGTTTTAAAAAGGACAAGAAAAGCATCAAAACACTCCAGCAGGCAGAATATTTTTTCGAAGAACAAGGTTATTTGCAAGCACTTCCTTATTACCGATCACTTGATTCATTGTACGGTACCAATTCCTATCTCATTTATAAAATTGGAATTTGCTTATTGTACAAAAGTGATGAAACAGATAAGGCACTTGAATATTTGCTTATAGTTAAATCAAAAAACTCCAAAGCTGCGAACATTGATCTTTATCTTGCTCATGCTTACCATTTGAATGGCAGATATGATGAAGCATTGGCGAGTTTGGATATTTACGATAAATTAAAAAACAATCCACCGGAAAAAGTTTCTGAATCTGCGATATTGCGTCAGTATTGTATTAACGCAAAAGATTTGGTTTCAAAACCAGTTGCTGCAAAAATTACGAATATTGGAAATCCGATAAATACAGCTGCATCGGAATATGTTCCTGTAGTTTCAACTGATGATTCCGTAATGTTGTTCACCTATCGTGGTGAACGTTCTATTGGGGGACTACAATCTTATCCTGGTGTTTCTGACTCTTCTGGAATTTATTTTGAAGATGTTTTTTTTACAGCTCGAACAGATTCGGGATGGCTTGTTCCAGAACCGATGGATTCAACGATTAATGGAAATGGACACGATGCTTGTATTGGTATTTCAAATGATGGACAAACACTTTTGATATACAAAGATGGCACTGGAGGTGGGGATATTTATGTAAGCACCATGCAAGGCTTTTATTGGTCAGAGCCAAGGCCATTGCAAGGTGATATCAATTCCCTTGCATGGGAAGGGAGCGCTACCTTTTCCGCAGATATGCATACGATTTATTTCGCAAGTGAGCGTATCGGTGGCTATGGTGGACGTGATATTTGGATGGCAACTTTTCAGAGCGATAGCACTTGGGGTAATGTCAAAAACCTAGGACCCAAAATCAATACTCGGTTTAATGAAGATGCTCCTTTTTTACACCCAAATGGTGTAACATTTTTGTTCAGTTCTGAAGGTCATAATAGCATGGGAGGTTACGATATTTTCCGAACCAACCTAACTCCAATTGACAGTTCTTATTCTGAACCTTCTGACCCCATTAATATTGGATATCCCATCAATACACCTGGTGACGATAAATATTTTGTGCTTGCTACTGATGGAAAACATGGTTATTACTCCTCTGGGAAAAGTGGTGGTATGGGACAACAAGACATTTATGTTGTAGATGCTGATTTTGATTTGAACAATGTTAATGTGATGCTGTTCGATGGTGCAATAACCTTCAACGATAAACCCGTGAGCGCAAATGTTATTATCAAAGATGGTGCGCAAAAATTGAGAACAATAGATCTGCAATCCAAATCCGTTTCAGGGGATTATTCTGTTACACTTCCGCTTGAGCATAAATATTTTGTAACCTATTCATTGGAAGGATGTGAATCTCAAACATTAATTATTGATTCTATTCAATCAGAACAGATGGTATCAAAAACCGTTGACATAAAGTTTTACTCCAAATTATTCAGGGATTCTGCTCGTACCTCGGATTCACTTATCAAGGCAAGGCAACTAAAAGCTGACAGTATTCGCACCATTCATCCAACCCCTGAAATAAGTTATCAGGATTACGCAACATCCTTGAAACAATTTGGTAATACCAAAGTGCCTGGCTTGTATTATCGCGTACAGATTGCAGCGTATACAATTCCGAAAAATTACAATTCCGCACATCTTAGTAAGTTTGGAAAAATTGACAAGATTATTCTAGATGATAAGATTACCAGATTTACGCTTGGTAAATTTGAAACATTGAATGAAGCGGAAACTTATCGTCAAGAAATTATTATTGCTGGACAAACAGATGCGTTTGTAACTGCCGAAAAAGAGGGCAAGCGGTATCTGATAAAGGATTTGTTTAATCTGCACTTTTTCCAAAACTAATTTTTCTTTATAAAGTATTATATTTTCAATGAAACTCGAAGAAGAAATCAAGCAAAAGAATTTTCATAACCCGTATCAGCGGCTTTCGATTAATATTCTTTTTACGGCGTCTTGGATTAATATTCAAACAGCAAGAATACTCAAGCCTTTTACAATTACTCCACAACAGTATAATGTTTTGCGTATTCTACGTGGACAAAATAACAAACCGGCTTCCGTTGGTTTAATTCAAGAGCGAATGCTGGATAAAAGTTCAAATGCTTCCAGGCTAATAGATAAGCTCTTGGCAAAAAAACTGGTGGACAGAAATATTTGCATTGAGGATAGAAGGCAAGTTGATATTCGAATCATACAAAAAGGGTTGGCACTACTTCAAGAAATAGATCCCTTAATTGTTGAATTGGATAATCAATTCAAAACCATTAATGAAGAACAAGCGAAAATGATGGGAGACTTGCTCGATCAATTGCGAGGATAATTTTTTTGACAATAAACATGTAGATACATTTATTAATTAAACCATTTATGAAAATCAGAAACATCATCATTATTGGAATTTCAACATTTGTATTATCAAGCTTATTTGCTTTTAAACTGTTGAGCACTTCATGGAATATCAACGCGAATGATGCTAAAATCAGTTTTATTATGCCAAATGGGGATAAAACTGGAACAATCTCAGGACTTGATGCGACCATTGACTTTGATCCAACAGATATAAAGTTATTTACCATGAAAGCAACTGTGCAAGTGAGTACCATTAACACGGGAATTCCAAAATTAAATGGTCATCTACAAACTCCAGATTTTTTTGATGCAGCAAACCATCCTGCTATTTCATTTACGACAGAATCGATTTCTAAAAATGATTCTGGTTTTGTAGCAACTGGAAAATTGGCCATGCGTGATTCGGTTCACACAATCGATGTCCCATTTACATTTGTTCAAAATGGGAAAGGCGCCATCATCAAAGGGCAAATGGACTTTTTTTCCAGTGATTACGGAGTAGCAAAGAAAAATGAAAAAAAATCAGATCGTGTGATTGTGACTATTGAAATTCCACTTACTCAGAAATAAATAAATTAAATAGTTGAAAAGTTGAAAGGTTGAAATGTTTAGACCACTAATTTTATCTTCCAACTTTCCAACTTTTCAACTTACAAGCAAATGAGAACTATCCACCACAAAGCAGAAGAACGCGGTCATGCAGATCACGGTTGGTTGAATGCACATCACACGTTCAGTTTCGCATCCTGGCACAATCCAAATCAAATGAATTTTGGAATGCTTCGCGTATTAAACGATGATGTCGTTGAAGGAGGGAAAGGCTTTGGTCGGCATCCACATGATAATATGGAAATTGTAACTATTCCATTGGAAGGTGCACTTGAACACAAAGACAGTATTGGAAGTGTAGGGATTATTCGAAAGGATGAAATTCAAATCATGTCTGCTGGAACAGGTGTTTATCATTCAGAAGTTAATGCATCAAAATCGGAACCTGCGAAAATTTTGCAGACTTGGGTATTTCCGAAAATAAAAAATATTGAACCACGTTATGATCAGAAAACTTTCCCTAGACAAAATCGAATCAATAAAATCCTAAACATTGTTTCACCGGATAGGGAATCAAAAGAAACCATGTGGATCAATCAGGATTGTTGGTATTCGCTTGGATCGTTTGAAGTGGAAAAAGACATTGAATATAAAATGCACAGAGAAGGAAATGGCGTTTATATTTTTGTAATAGAAGGAAAAATAAAAGTGGATGGAATTGATGTGAGCAAGCGTGATGGAATTGGCGTTTGGGATGTTAATGAATTTCCAATTGATGTTATCCCTGGAACAGAATTGTTGTTGATTGAGGTACCAATGAAATAAAAAATATTTTTGCTTTATTGAATTCCAATTTTCAATTATTTTTATTTATCTCAGAATTTTCAAAACACTTCCATTGAAACTTGCAAAATAAATTCCTTGCGCGAGTTTGTTCGTATTGAATTTTACTGTGCAATCAGCTTTTTTCATTTCTTTCTTTTCTACTAATTTACCTGCTGAATTGTACAGAAATAGTGTAGCATTTTCGGAGAGAGATTCCTTAAAATGAATTATCAAATCAGATCCAACATTCTCACAAAACATCAAATCGTTTTGTTGATAATTGATTTCTGAAATTCCAACAGCTGTTCCATATTCATCCGCTCCAATATCCACACGGCCGTTTTGAACTCTGCTCATGGTATCAAGGTCGGTTTCACCTGAAGTTGACGTGTAAGTGCTGTCGCCACTGTCAATAGCTGGAGAAGTTGATGTTAAACGAAAATTATCCATTGCAGGATTAACGAAAAGAGGATCAGTAAAGATGGAGGCATTGTCATTTCCAATTGAAACTTGCCACATGGAAAGTGAGTTGAATGAATTCAAATTGTTATAAAAAAGCGGAGTAGGGGAATCATATAAATTGAAATCAAGGGAAAGCGAAATGGAATTTGCTTCTGAAGAAACCAACGGATCAGTGGTAGTAGTGTAAACGATATTATTCTTGAATGACACGTTTTCTGTGTAATTAATAACCAATTCGCCTAATGAATTTATAGTAATATTATTTTCTGCAATTGTATTTCCACAGATCAAACTATGATCCACTTTGCCTGAATTGTTAGGATAATCATAACCTCCAACCACCATTCCATATTCACGATTGCTATAAATTAGATTATTCCTGACCGTAATATTACTTGCTGATTTCCCGATCGCCTCACAACCAATTTCAATTCCAGAACCGTTTCCATAAGCGATATTGTTTTCAATGATACAATTCACACCTCCATCAACATAAATTCCAGCCGAGGTTGCATAGGCTGAAACATTATTCCAAGTCTTATTCCAGGAAACATTTCCATTTCGAGCTTGATCAGTGACAGGGTTTGAACTCGTTCCCTCATGACCAATAATATCAATGCCAATGTTTGCGTTATCGTGAATTCTATTCCCATAAATTTCAAAACCATCAACATTGCCATTTACTGCAAGCGCTTCACTGAAACCTGTTCTGCAATTGTAAATTTCATTTCCAGAAATGATCAAATTGGTTATTGCATTGTTTGCATCATTGCCATAAACGATGATCGGTTGTGAATTGGTATTTGCGTTTGGAATATCATTTGCATTCGAGGAAAAATGAATATCATGAATTTTATTATCTGTGATAGTAATATGATCACAATTTCCATCTACTAAAATTCCTTGTGCATCATTTTGTGCGTAATTAGAAAATTCAATTCCACTAACAATGAAATAGTTTTTTCCTCCAATGTATAATAATGGGCCTCCAATTGAAGCGGAACCATCAATCACCACATTCTGGTTATTGTAATTTTTAAGTGTAATCGGATTACTTGCATTCCCTGAAATGGACACTACTGCATTTTCAAAATAAGTTCCACCCATCAGATTGATGGTACAACCAGGTATGGCATTGTCAAGTGCATGTTGAACTGTTTGCCAAGGTTGCAAAAGAGAACCAGCATTTCCATTATTCCCTGCCGGACTCACGTAAAATTGTGTCTGTGCTGAAACGCACGTAGTAATAAGTGTACAGAAGAATAGAAAAAATCGCATGGGCTGGTGATCGGAGTTACAACGCTAATAAAGTTAGTTAATTATGTTCGATTTGAAATTTGCTTAAGGTTTTATAAGAAATTGCTCATTGAAAACCTTGGTTTTGTACATTTGCATCCTTCCTAAACCCCATCCAAGTCAGATTCCCTTACCGTAAAAAAAATATGAAACTAAAACATTCCTTATTATTTCTGATTTTTCTGACTGGTTTTCATTTCGCAAAAGCGCAAGACAAAGCAGTTTCAGATCCTAAAATTGCAGAAGCAAAATTCAAAGCCGCAAATTATGACGAGGCATTAACTGATTATCTTGATTTGCTTGATGATGATTCAAAAAACATGGCATATAATTATCGAATTGGCGTTTGTTATTTGAATACAAATATCAATAAGGCAAAAGCTATTCCTTATCTCGAGGTTGTTACACGACAAGCAAATTACGAACCCGATGCAATGTATTTGCTCGGACGTGCCTATCACTTCGCCTATCGATTTGATGATGCTGTACGTTGTTATAATTTATTTAAAACTAATGGCAAAGGAACTGCAGAAAATTTGATTGACGTTGAACGAGAAATTCAAAATTGTTACAACGCAAAGGAGTTGATGAAATATCCATTGAATGTAACTTTTGAAAACCTTAGCAGCAATGTAAATACTGTTTTTCCTGAATATTATCCCTTTGTTCCTTCTGATGAATCTTTTATTGTTTACAATTCAAAGCGTTCTGACGGTGGGAATCTCCGACAAAATGATGGAAGCTATTTTTCATCTGTTTTTATCTCTCGTGAAAGCGAAGGTGGATTTTTGAAGGGCAAAAATATTGGAGCTCCAATTGGCACGGATGATGGAAACGTGGAAGTGGTGGGAATGTCCGCGAATGGGAATTACTTGCTTTTGTATTATGATAACAGCCTAGGAACAGGAGATATTTTTATTTCCGAATATGATAAAACAAAAAGTGCATATAAAAAACCTGTAAAATTGGATGAAACCATCAATGCTCCGAAAGGTTACGAAATTGCGGCATCCATTACCAATGATGGAAACACTATTTATTTCGCTAGTGATCGTACGGGTGGATTTGGGGGAATTGATTTATATGTGAGTAATCGTTTGCCAAATGGAAAATTCGGTCCTTCAACAAATCTTGGTGCTGAAATCAATTCCAGTGCTGATGAAGATTTTCCAAGTCTTTCTCTTGATGGGAAAACGCTTTTCTTCAGTTCAAAAGGACATACAAGTATGGGAGGATATGATATTTTCAAAACGGATTGGGACGAAACAACACAAAAATTTGTTGGCGTAAAAAACCTTGGATATCCAATTAATACCCCAGAAGACAATAGCAATTTTAGAATTTCAGGAAATGGTCGTTACGGTTATGTTGCAATGCGTCGTGAAGATGGTATGGGTGATTTGGATATTTATCGCGTTACATTCAATGATGTTGAACCAAATTATTCTGTTGTAAAAGGGCAATTGGATTTCAGTGATCCTGCAAAGAAGCCTGCTTACAATGAGGTTTTCATTACTGTAACCGATGCAAAGACCAATGAGATTGTGGGAAATTATGTTCCCAATGGTAATACAGGTCGCTATGTTATGATTCTTGCTCCCGGAATTTATGAACTCACAGTAGATGCTCCTGGATGCGCTGCTTATACAGAATCAATAAATATTTTAGACAAGAGTTCCTTTAAACCTGAAATTGATAAAAATATTAAGTTGAAGATTCAATGATAAAAAGGGGCAGGCAAATAAGGAGCAGGAGGCAGTAAAAAACATTAAATAAAATCGCTCTCAAAAATTGAGAGCGATTTTATTTTGTTTGAAACAAATTCTTAATCTTTAATCCTTAATTATTAATTATTAATCCTCCGCCAATACAATAATCTTATCATTCTCCGAAAACGTCAACATATCCGATTTTTTCGGATTACAATTCACACCATAAGCCTTTCCTGCATCATTAGCGAGTGAAGCAATCTTATATCCAATTGCGGTTTCATTTCGTTGTGCAGCCGCTTCCATCACTGTATAAAAATTCATTGGTTTTCCTGTTACCAAATAATCTTTTACCGGTTTAAGATAAATTTCAGAACCTTCATCTTGAAATAAATCCTTGAACACTTTTTCAAGATGTTTGTTCTCGGAAATCTGAGAGAGCAACAAGGAAATCAATTTGTCGCTGACAATGAAATCATCGGCTTTTGCAATTTCAGCAAGAGCACGATTTCTGATGTCACGCATTTCACTAACAATTCCAAATTGCTTTCCAGAAGTCTCTGAAAGATTTCTGAGGTGGAGAAGACTGATCAACACTTGAGCATCCGCTTCCTGAACATCAAGGTGATTGTAACACAACAAAATGATGTGGTTAAAAGATGGAACATCCAGTGAATTGATCGTAGCACGTTCTGTAATGTTTCCACGACGGAATTCCACTTTCTGGCGTTGCAGGGATTTCTGTAATACTTTAATATCTTCTTCGGATGCTTCATCTTCGCTTACAACAAGAACATCAGAACCTGGTGCAACATATTTATCAAGTTCAGTTATTATGGATGAACCTTTTTCATTCCGTCCCAAAATAAGAGTTCGTTCTTTTCCACTTGCTGTTCTTTCGCCAATGCTGATAAGATTTTTATCAGGTGCCGGAGGATTTTGTTTGCCAAGTACAAGTGTGCTGTCATCTTCTGTAATTGCAACAACCTGATCACCCTTTTCAAATTTTGTTCCCATTTTAGGATTCAACAAAATGCTTCCGTCTTTTCGCATTAATCCCATTACCGTTGATTCTTCATAAAGGGAAATAACTTCACGATAGGATTTACCTTCTAGTGCAGCCTCAGAATTGAAATAAATTTCCGCGCCATCAAAATCCATTAACTCTGTATAAACAATACTCAAACCCGATTGGCGACAAGTTTGAGCAGTGACACGTGCAATAAGATCGGATGATAAAATAAGAGCAGCCTCATCACCACCAACCAATTTGGCAGCTTCAATATTTTTCTGATCGCGTAATTCCGCAATGATGTGATATTTTTCTTTTTTACGTCTTGGATTATTGGTTATTGCAAGAATCGATTTGATAACGTAAGTGTCGGGATTATTGGTTTCCTCAGGGGAAAGGATGATGATTGAATTCGCTTCATGTGGACTGGAAACTTCCAAATCGTCCAAATCAAGAGGACTACCAGTTCTGCAAATTATTTTTGTGTTCTTGGTATTTGGAAATTTGCTGCGGATTTCATCTTCCATTTCCACTTTATCCTTGGCAGCAAGAATTACAATTCTAGGTTTGCGTTTATTTTCATTAGCAATGAGTAATTCGGAAATGATGGTGAAAATTTTAGGCGACCATCCAAGAATTAACGTGTGTTTTGTTTCCAATACTTTTGAACGTCCTTTTCTGAGATCATCCAGTTTTGATTCCAAACCAGATGTGAGTGTACCAATCAGAGTGCTAATGATGAAGATTCCACCAATGGTAGCCACTAGCATAATGCCGCGTGTCATCCATTTTTCCGCAGCAGAAACACCAAGGTCATTTCCATCATTGGCGACATTTCCTGAATCCATTGTTCTCATCAAACTTTGCCACACCGACTCCCAAAATCCAGGTTTAGGTTCTGGATTACTTGGTACCAAATGCATGAAATAAACAATTGTGGCCACAACAAAAACCACCAAGGCAGAAATGATTGCCAACCAACCAATAATGGCAATGGGGCCTTTGGATAATGTATTTTCAAATGAATAACGAAGTTTTGCTCCGAATGATGGTTTAGCTGACATAGAATTGAATTTTATTTTTTCGCTTCTTGAAATTTGATTTTGAGAAGGGTTCGTGAAGTTAAAATAAAAAGGTAAATCACCTGTAAACTTTTCAATTTTCAACCGTTCTTAATAGCAAAGGGCAACGCCTAACCCCAAAAGCGCTGCCCTTCTTAATATTGTCCTGCCGGGCGGCAAGACTTAACAAATGTAACCGCTTCCTTTTCATTATAAAAGTTCAGAATTTGTATTTCCAATGAATTGTTGGATTTTAACAGGAATTGTTCACATCACAAATTTCCCCTCTATTCACATTCCGAGGTTGTGTTATCTTTGAATTCTATTTTATCCTACAAATTCTCATAAAACAAAACTATACTATGAAACTTCTTGAAGGCAAAACAGCAATTGTAACAGGAGCCTCACGCGGAATTGGGAGAGGAATTGCGATTCTTTTCGCCAAACATGGCGCTAATGTGGCATTTACTTATTTATCTTCCATTGAAAAGGGGCAAGAACTCGAACAGGAATTGGCCGCTTTTGGTATTAAGGCCAAAGGTTATCGTTCCGACGCAGCCGATTTTAAAGCAGCAGATGATTTAGTAAACGCTGTTGTTGCTGAATTCGGTACGGTTGATGTTTTGGTCAACAATGCAGGCATTACACGTGATACTTTACTCATGCGTATGAGTGAACAACAATGGGATGAAGTCATCAATGCAAATCTAAAATCCGTTTTCAATTTGACAAAGGCGGTTCAACGTCCAATGCTCAAACAACGCAAAGGTTCTATTATCAATATGAGTTCTGTTGTTGGAGTGAAAGGAAATGCAGGTCAATCAAATTATGCCGCTTCTAAAGCTGGAATAATCGGTTTTACAAAATCGGTTGCGCTAGAATTAGGATCACGAAATATTCGAAGCAATGCTGTTGCTCCCGGATTTATTGAAACAGAAATGACAGCCGTTTTGGATCAAAAAGTTGTTCAATCTTGGCGCGATGCTATTCCATTAAAGCGCGGAGGAACTGTTGATGATGTTGCAAATGCTTGTCTGTTCCTTGCATCTGATATGTCTGCATATGTTTCAGGGCAAGTTCTGAATGTATGTGGAGGAATGCTTACTTAAAATAAATGTGAAAGGTGACGAGTGACAAGTGACGGGTGATTTTTTCATCTTACACTTGTCACTTGTCACTTGCCACTTGTCACTCCCATGAAACTCTCCGTCGTCACTGAAGCTCCCGTTTGGTATTTATTGCTCTGTATTTTAGCAGCTGCAATTTATGCTGGCGTTTTATATTTCCGTGAGGCGCGATTGCAGGATTTGGCGCGATGGATTCGTGTGCTGCTGATGAGTTTTCGTTTCATTGTTGTTTTTGTTCTCGCTTTTTTATTGATGAGTCCCTTGTTAAAAACAATTTTCCGTGAAGTTGAAAAACCGGTTATTGTAATTGCTCAAGATGAGTCGGAATCTTTGGTAATGGGGAAGGATTCTACTTTCAATAAAAATGAATATCCCAAAAAACTTCAATCACTCATTGATGCAATTGGTGAAAAGTTTAATGTTGTAACCTATAGTTTCGGAGATAAATTCCGCGAGAAAACACAATTCGATTACAAAGATAAACTCACGGATTTTTCAGCTCTTTTTGATGAACTCGAAACACGTTATGCCGATCGTAATCTTGGTGCTGTAATTGTTGCAAGTGATGGAATTTATAATCAGGGACAAAGCCCAGTTTACGCGGCGGAAAAAATCAAGGCCCCAATTTTTACCATTGCTCTTGGCGATACCACAATTCACAAAGATTTAATTCTTACAAAAGTTATTCATAACAGAATCGCTTTTCTTGGGAACACTTTCCCGCTTGATGTAATCATTGATGCACATCGCTGTACAAATTCAAAAAGCATTTTGACTGTTAGTAAAGGCGGACAGGTGCTTGTCACAAAACCTATTGACATAAATTCAGATCCATTTACACAAACTATGCTTGTTGAATTGCAAGCGACCTCTGTTGGATTGCAACGTTACACGGTTTCTTTATCAGTTGTTGATGGAGAAAATAATTTATTGAACAACAAACAGGATTTTTTCATTGACATTTTAGATGGCCGTGAAAAAGTTTTGATTGTAGGTGCAGCACCTCATCCAGATATGGGTGCGCTCAAACAGGCGATTGAATCAAATGACAACTACCAAGTTGAGACTTATATTTTGAATGAGTTTAATAAACCCGTCAGCCAATATAATCTTGCGATTCTTCACAACATTCCTTCTGATAATGTCCAGTCTCAAAAATTACTCGCTGATTTAGCTGCTGCAAAAGTTCCTGTGTTCTATATTACAGGAGCGCAAACGCGCTACACTACTTTTAATAGTATGAATACCGGCCTAACAATCCAAGTGAATTCAACACGCGCAAATGAAACCGAAGCCGTTCCTGTTCCCGATTTTCCTTTATTCAATTTAAGTGAACAGACCTTGAATTACATTTCAAAATTTCCGGCGGCATTAACTCCTTTTGGAAATTTTCAGACAAGCCCTGCTGTCACAACCTTTATGCGTCAGAAAATAGGTGCCTTGAAAACGGATTATCCATTATGGGTTTTCAGTCAGCAAGGCGAACGAAAAATTGCTGTTTTTGCTGGTGAAGGCTTGTGGAAATGGAGACTGCACGATTTCGCGGATCATGGCAATGAGGATATTTTCAATGAGTTGATTGGAAAAACAGTTCAATATCTTTCTGTGCGAGAGGAGAAAAGTTTTTTCCGCGTGACGAATAAAACCAATTTTCTTGAAAACGAACCCGTGCAATTTGAAGCGGAAGTTTACAATCAGAGCTATGAATTGATCAACACACCTGATGTAAACATTG
>CAIQQJ010000076.1 GCA_903873905.1 uncultured Flavobacteriales bacterium | reverse complement strand
GATGATGATATCTATTTGAAGTTTAGGGAGAAGTTTGGGATGCTGATGAGTTTTGAGGATTTGTAGGTACTCATCTATCAAAATTGCGCAACATTATTCAAATCCAGAATATTTAAAAATACCTGTTATTACTAACTTCATATTACAACAATATTCGCTAATTTTCAGTTAGAATCTTGGCTTTTTTATTGTAAACCAAATAAAAGCGATGAGAATAATTTGTTGATTTTATCCTAACCCTATCAATTATGACTTTTGTAGAATACCAAATTCAAACAATCATACAACAAACAACCCAATTAGAATATAATTGCATCCAATATAATAATTTCAAAAATCAAACTACTGTCGAAGGACAGATGGATTATATAAAGAATAAAATCAAAAATCTCTTTGATGACACTCTTGAAATACTTTCTCATTCCATTGAATCAAATACAGATGTTAACTACCTGTATTTTTTACGAGGTTATTTTAACAGCTCTGAAGATATTTGGTTAAATAGCACACATTCTTATTTTTTCCATTTATATAATTCTCCTATAAATTATGTTATTGCCATAAAGGACCTGGAAAGATTTCTGGCGGCAGATTCTGATGATAAGCTTAAGGTCACTGCTTCAGTACAGTTACTTAAAGCTAAATATTATTTGTTCAATCAATATTTCGGCACAGATTCAAAAGGTGATTATATGCATCCTAGATATGAATTTATTCTTTCTCAAATTGACGGGAAGGATATTGTTCCCTTCAATCCACAATTAGACCATTGGAGCAGTTATGTTTTGGATATTTTTCGAAGTGAAAAAAGAAAATATTGTATTCAGGATATTTATGATGAAGCATGTACTTTACAAATAAATGACAATCCAACATATTTCGAATTACTAAAGTTACGCACAAGAGTTTTATTCTCAATTACAGACAAAATTTTGGATGACCCAAGCACTGATCGTTATCTATGGTCTTGTAAAACTAATAATAATTTAAAGGGATTATATTTATCGGAATTACAAAGAAGGCAAATAGAAATTGGGATAATAGATCATTCCATTTTAATTGAGCAAGCCAAAGGAAATATTGCGCAAGTCCACAAAAACAGAGGATTTTTATATTTCCTATTAGGTAACTTTAGTTCAGCGGAACTTGATCACAAAAAATATCTGGAATTGAATCCCAAAGGTTGCAGTTTCACCTATTTGCAAGAATTGCAATTTAGGCAACAAGGAATAGAACAAGAAGCGGACGCGAAGTCGTTAAGAGATCAGCAAGCATACGATGAATTTCTCGAAGGAGAATGTGCTTGTGGGGAAAGTCCTTGTGTCTGTAGTATAGATTAATTGAGGCAATTTTTCACTGAGTTGTGTGGATGATTTATTTCGGCAAAAGGGGAGAAAAACTATTTTCTATTTATTATAAAACTTCTTAATCATTTCGGCAGCACCTTTATATCCATACTCGCCAGCTTTTACCCAATCCGTATATGCGCCTTTTTCATCCCCTAAATTATGCTTGGCAATTGCCCTATTATTTAAAGCACAAGCATGAAAAGGGCTCATATCTATCACTGATGTAAAATCTTCAATTGCTCCTGAATGGTCTCCACATTTACTTTTTTCTCTTCCCCTATTATAAAAGAGCAGATAATCTTGGTCTGGTCCATCTATTGTTTGTGCAAAACAGTCAAGTTCGATTGCTTTTGTCCAATCTTCGATTGCTCCTGAGTGGTCTCCAAATTTACTTTTTGCGGATGCTCTACCAGAATATCCTACCACACTTTTTGGATAATGTTCAATAAACTTCTTAAAACTTTCAATAGCCCCAGCATAGTCACCTAATTCCATTTTGTCGGGTCCATTCATATGATCTTGCTTCATAGTTTTTTAAATAGATTAGAGATAAAACTTTTCAGTTTTCAGAAATTGGAGATTTTTTATGCATCAATTCAAAGTTAGATGTAAAATATAGGTGGCTGTTCTATGATATAACCTATTGTGTTCTTTGAAAAAAACAAAGAAAATGCAATGTTTTGATTAACTTCCGATGTGAAAAAAGCCAAGGTGAGTCGAACTCTCGCGGACTGAATACTTTGATTGAATCAGTTAGATAATATTTTCAAATTTACTCTAGGTAATCGCATTCAATCTTTCTGCCATATGTATTATTCTACTTTTCACAGCAGTAATTATCATTTTTTTTTCAAGCTTACCCCCCATTTCATTCCACTTAGTTTCTTCCCATTCCTTAAATATGTCAAAGACAATCCAGTTTTCAGAATATTGTTTTAATTCCGTGAAAAATTCCTCTCGCATTCGTTCTCCAATTTTCTTTTCAAAAGTTTCCAGTTGATCTAACTTGCATATTCCTATGTCCAACGACATTTCATCATCAGAAAACTCGAAACATAAACAAAAGTTGTTTTTCCTCCACTTTTCGAGAGAAATGTAAAACACAGATTCAAAAGACCCAAATTTTTCTTCCTCAGAAACATGATATATAAGGTCTTTATAAATCTCTTTTAATTCACCTTCAAATAGCTCAACTATTTGCCCTCTAAATGTGCAAGTCAAATTCCTTTTTATTCCTTCAAGTGATTGCTCAATCAAGAAAGCAGCATCAACGAAATCTGATTTTTCCGAAATAAGCTTTGCTATTTTATCTTTCATGATTTCATATTTTGTTTGATGTGTCAATATTTTCACTAAGTTTATATATTGTGAAATAGTACTATTAAGCCAATGTAAATCTTCTGATTCCTCACAAGATTCCTTACACTTCTGCAGCCATTTTAGAATATCGTTTTCATAAGATTTTACATTATAGTCTTGATTCAATTTCAAATCTTTTTTGCTCTTGTCCTCCGGGTCTTTACCAAAAAGAGATAAATAAATGATTGGTGGGTACAGACTGAAATCATATTTCCCGTTTTTGCAAAAATTAAAGTATCTCAAAAGTTGATTTTCCCCATCACCCGCATAAATTTTATTTTCAATAATAATTACATGCCTTTGTTGATCCGTAAGAATAATATCAAGATAACCACCCGTACTATCCGTTTTTACTCCAATGTACTTTTCAATTTCCACGGAGACTTTTAATGTATCAAATGCCCTATCGGAGAAGCCAAACTGTGTTAGAAAATATTGTAAAAAAAGATTACCCCGACCATGACTTCCATTTGGATCCAATAACTCCGAAATAAATTTAGAATGCAAACGCACTTCCTTTGTTTCAACATTCAAAATTTTAAAAATATTAAATCTTTCCCCCGTTTTTTCAATATGAGATTTATAGTCACCATATATTTTTGAAACGTTATCCAATAATTCTATTACGTCAATTTCGCTCATGTCACTATTCTAGCATTAATAATAATAAACGGAATTACACTCTCTTATACTAAGGTAATCTATTCAAATATAACTATGCGCCTGTTAGGATAAATAATATCAATATTAAGAAGTTATTATTTGTAATCCTTTCGTATTGAATTTTGATTTGATCCCATTATTTATGCACTCGGCTTTCTTCTAGTAAGTTCATTCACTTACCCCCATACCCGATCCTCTTATCATCCCTTCCATTTTTCTGCATAAATTCCCCTTCACACCAATCAATAAACTGTTCACGAGTTGGAGCGCTTCCTTCCAACACTTTTTTCAAGGACGTTTTTCTAACAACATTATCCACCTGACCACCTGAAAGTTCATAGCGACTAGATAGTTCTTCAAGAACCTCCTCCTCCACCCCACTCAATTTACTTTTCCATATTTTCAAACGCATCTCCGCATTTGGTTTCATGAATTTTATTTTGAAAAGAAATCTGCGATCAAATGCATCATCCATATTGTGAAGCAGATTTGTTGTGGCCATGAAAATCCCTTCAAACTTTTCCAATTCCTCCAACAAAATATTTTGCATAATGTTGTGCATACTGTCAACACTTGTAGTGACATTTATTCGTTTCCCAATTAGGGCATCAGCTTCATTGAAAAATAAAATCGGCTTTAATTCTTCTGATTTACAAAGTTTCCTGTAAGTATTAAATATCTCCTTCAAGCGTTTTTCAGATTCTCCCACATACTTGTCGCGCACCTGACTCACATCCACCTGATACAATGAACGACCGGATTGACGCGCGAGTTGCAAAACAGTTTCCGTTTTTCCAGTTCCAGGATAACCATGAAGAAGAATGGTTAAACCTTTCGGCATTCCCTCCTCGTCCATTCTTGAAATTATCTCTGAATATTTTTCTTGACCAATCGCATTACGCAACATCATCACAGGTTCATTCTCATCCGGATTATAAAACATTTCTTTGGGACGAATGGAAGAAGCTTCAATCGTTTTGCAAATTCCTTGTTTCTTTTGGTTTTTCTCTCCAAAGGATTTTCCGTCCAATACCCGCCCCATACATTCTTCTGTCATCACAACATACCGCTCATTGAAAAAATTATTCTCTTCAAAATCAAGAATTTTATTGAGGAACAATTCACTGCCAACTTTACAAAATTTCAATTTGATATCCTGGCGAACTCTTGTGGTGGTAAACAGTTTCTTTGCAATGGAAATAATATCCGTGGAATTATTGTCAGTAACACTATTGCAATAAATAATCATAAACACAGCAAGCTCCTCGTCATTCATCTTACATTCCTCCGCAATCTTGAAAACCTCAAGATCTGAATTTGCGGATTTCAGAGAAAGGATATCCTGAATAAAATCATTTGGCTCACTGTGTCCATCATCCACTTCTTCATACAATTTCGCAATCTCGTCTGCAAGTTCAAAACAATCATATTGTAGCTTTTTGAATTCTGGCTTATGTCCTCTATTCAACTCCTGCAGCACAAACTTTTGAACGAAATACCTCTTTTCGAACTTTCTTCGGCTTCCTGAAACATGACGAATAGCTAGCCTCTTAGACACAAGACTCTCCATCAAAGATTCAATATTTATTTTTTCAAAAGGACTGACATGTAGAAATCCACACATTTCCCTTGCATAAGTATCATCCTCCGCTATACTATAATAAACTAGGCCAATAAAAACCAAGGCTTCCTCTTTTGAAATCTCAAAAGTGCTTACAATGGTTGAAATGGGATCTTCAAATATCTCATGAAGTTCATCCATTGACATCAGCTCTTTACTCTTTTCATCTCCCCTAATATCAAGAGCTGTTTTTTCAAACAAATGCATCAAAGCAGATGGTTTGGATAATTCGTTTTTTTGAATCATAGAAATTAGATTTTACATTACAAAAGAACAAGAGCAGGACGCAAAGGATTTACGTTCAGAAAAGAAAAACATTACAAAACATAAAATGGCATAAAATCATTTGGAACTGCTCTTGGCGAATACAATTATACTTTTCAAGAAAGTAATCTAACTGCGTAGTGAAAAATGATTGCAAATTGTTACATTTATATAAATCCCACTTTATGTCGAAAAACAAAGATGCTTTCATTCGATACCGACTTATTGATCAGGCATTACGCAACAAATACAAACCTTTTCCATCCCTTCAAGAATTGGTTGCAAAATGTGAAACTGTTTTGGGGAAAGAATTTTCTGAATCGACTATTCAAAAGGATATCTATTCCATGCGCTTTGATGAAGGTGTGGGATTTCATGCTCCTATAGAATTTTCTAAATCGCATGGTGGTTACTATTATACGGAGGAACGTTTTTCAATTTCCGGAATTCCTCTGCGTGAAGAAGAAATTGTCGCTTTACAATTTGCAGCTGGTTTACTTGCGCAATACAAGGATGTGAATTTGTTGCGACAATTTGAAACCGCAATCGAAAAAATAATTCACACCGTCGATATAAGTCAAGCTCTGAATGGCGATAAAATTGATGACATCGTTCAAATGGAACAGGTTTCATTTTTCAAAGGCAATGAACATCTCGAAAAACTGATTCTTGCAATCATAAACAAACAAGTAATTTCATTTTCATACACCAATTTTTTTACCAAAGAAGCGAAAACACATATTATCCATCCCTATGTATTGCGTGAATACAGAAACCGCTGGTACTTGATCGGATGGCACGAGGAAATCAAGAAGATCCGGACATTTGGCTTGGATCGCATTTCAGTGATCAAGGATGAAAAAATGAAATTTCATCGCGAACCAAGTTTCAAGGCTAAGGAATTTTTCAAACACTCCTTTGGAATAACGGTTGACCAGTTTAAAGCGGAAGAGATTATTCTTTCGTTCGATCCCTTTCAGGGGAATTATGTCAAGGCACAACCAATTCACGGAACGCAGAAGATCCTCAAGGATAATGATGATGAATTGCTAATTAGTATCAATGTCATTCCTAGTCAGGAACTGAACATGCAGATACTTTCCTATGGGGACAGTGTGCAAGTTGTAAAACCAAAAAAGCTCAGAGTTGAAATGGAGAATGCCTTAAGTTCCGCTTTGAAACAATACAAATAATTTTTCTGATGATTTCTTTTGCGTTCTTCATATCACTTTCGATCTTGCCTACGAGAAGAAATACAAAAGAAGATTAGAATTCATACCAAACGTAAATCCCTTACGTTTTACCATAGTAATTTTGTATCATGCCCTTACTGCGCATCAACATTTTCGGTAAAGCAACATTTTTTTCTTGTGGTGATATGAATAACCTTGAATGGGATCGTCTAGTTCATTCGGCAAAGTCAGAAGACCTTTTTCCTGAATATGCCTTCTTCACTCCAGGGTTCCTCTCTCAAAACAACTTTACGACTTTGTCTGGGAAAACAATTTCTGCATGGACTTCCATCAATGAGGTTTATCAGAGATTACTTTTTCACACAGATGTGAGATGCACAATGGAAATCAAAATCGATGGAAAAAGAGTTCGCAAATTTCCAATCTCACAATTATTGCCTGAGAGTTCATTGTTCCCATTTTTTGAATGGAGAGAAAAAGAAATTGATCTTCGAAAGAACCCGGAAGAAAAATTCAAGCGAATATTACTCTGCGAAGATCGCACAGGTCTTACTGGACATTTTCGATACACGATCCCATCATTTGATGTAAACAAATTGCGGTTGGAGCGAACAACCATACATTCACAAAATCGAACAGAACAATTTCTTTCAGGAATATATTACGCAGGCAAGAGGCTTGTTGGTTCTGAAGATGATAGTGTTGTTACTGGGTGGAGATGCGAGTACTGAAACACACCTTTGCAATACCTTAAACTGGAATTACCAATACGACCATGAAAAAGAAAATCAAAAAAATATTGCTGACGTTTTTTGTTATGCTCTTTGTATCCTTTTGTTCAATTTTTCTTGGTACCTCCACATCATCTGCTTTACCATCATTTTCTAAATTCTCTCTATTTTCCAATTGCGATTCATCGCTATGGCATTATGTTTATCACCCAGGCCGATTTACGGTTTATAATTATTGCACTTCAGTTTCCGGCACTGTGAAATCGGTTCGTGATGAAAAAGATGGAGATGTTCATATTCAGTTGTCAGTTGATGGCCAATATAAGAACATGCTTAACGATAAAAATTATTCAGGTCAGGATGCATGTCTTGTAGTTGAACTAATCTGTGCGAAAAAAGTTACACAGCCTGATGCTATTGAACCTTGTTCAGGTTACTACAACAATGTTGTTGAACCTCACGTTGGTGACAATATTACTGTAACAGGTTCTTATGTTCTCGACAAGCAACATGGATGGAATGAAATTCATCCTGTTTCTTCATTGTCCATAATCAGCAAAGGGAATCCGCAAGACATGGATAAAAATCCTGTTGTGGGAAAAACAAAAAGTGGACAACTTATTTATCAAGGACCGCGCGGTGGTAGGTATCATTACAGTGCGAATGGAAATAAAGTGTACGAGAAAAAATAAGTTTATAGAAACCTACCTCGATTTTGACGGAACACTTGTAGAACATACATGGCCAGAAATTGGCGCTTAAAATCCTGTTTACCAAAAGGCGAAGCCGGTTCGACAAGTGTTCCGTGTACTAAGCCGGAATAACTGATATTTAAATCAGGGATTCCGGTTTTCTTTTGCCCCAAATCCTGCGTCAATAGGGCGATGTAGAGCATCGCAGAATCTATTTCCTTGGTTCGACACTGGTCGGTTTTTTTAGAATACGAAATTCCTTCAGGAAACATCCAATATTGCATTTGTACTTTTTCGTAATATCCCGCAGAACCCCAATAAACACTAAGGTTTCGCGCGTATTCAAATAAATTTTTCACCGCTAAATCGAGGTTCGACACTACTTGTGCCGACTTTTGTAAATCTTGCTCGATTTCGACCTTTTCATTCCTCAATTTTACCTGAAACTTGGTGTATTGTTCGCCTGAAATCTCCTCCAAAACGAAGCGTTCCTCCAACCGATCTAACTTGGCTTGGGCTTCTGCAATTCGCCTTCTTAGTACGCTCGCCAAATCCTCTTTTTCCGCGTTTAATTTACGGTAGATGCTCTTGAATTCATCCATCAGGAGTTGTTCCATTTGTTCTCCCTGAAGCGTGAAATTCGAAAGGATTTTATCGAAGCGATTATGAAGGTATTTTGCGCTGATATTATTAGCGCAACCCTTAGTTCTGCATTTGTAATACCACAAATTTTTCTTCTTCACTATATAACCCGGAATTCGTTTTTCACAATGATCACAGCGCAGGAAATTTTTAAGCGGAAGAAATTCATTTTCCTTCTTGCATTTATATCCACCTGAACGATCCTTCGTCATTTTTCCATGAACTTGTAGAAAAAGTTCTTTAGAAACTATTGCCGGATGCGTTCCCTGAATTACTTGTCCTTCCAATGTATTATGCGACATCAGTCCGCAATAAAACGGATTGTGTAAAATGCCAGACAAAGTTTGAGAAGGAACTTTCAAGCCATGTTTTGATAACCGCTCACGTATTTCTTCAGAAGTAACACCTTGTGCTTTCCATTCAAATGCTTTTTTCAGCAGTTCACCTTTTTTATTTATAGTAATGATGCGCTTGTTGTTTATTCTAACGCTATCATAACCGAGTGGGGTATGCTGAATCCATTCTCCTCTCAATAATGCTTCACGCGTTCCATTAATGCATTTTTCTCTACGCACTTGATTATCGTATTCAGAAAAAATGAATTGAATGTTTTGTTGCAAACTTCCACTCGCGGTTTCAGAATCGGTAGGTTGAGTAACGGCAACAATATGAATTCCGGATTTTCGAAGTTGCTCTTTTATATAAATAGCATTCGCCCCTGATCGAGAAAATCGATCAACGCTATAAATGTAAATCGTCAGCATAATGTGGACTGAATTTAGCTAAAAATAAGAGAGTGTTTCCAAAATCACTAAATTTAAATACCATGGAAACAAAGAAAAAGCAAACCACAGAGAATTACATCAAGGAAATCCGTAGAAAGACCAG
>CAIQQJ010000075.1 GCA_903873905.1 uncultured Flavobacteriales bacterium | reverse complement strand
CGAACATTTACGATCACTCCTTTTTCTTCCAACACATTTGTAAAACGAATTAATCGTTCAGGCAAAGTCTGTTGGAATTCCCCATCATCAATTGGATTGTATTCGATGATGTTCACTTTCGCAGGAACTTTTTTACAGTAGGCGGCCAATTCTTTTGCGTCTTGCACGCTGTCATTAAAATCCTTGAAAACAATAAATTCAAAGGTCACGCGCGTTCCCGTTTTGTCGTAAAAATGATTCATCGCATCTGCTAGTGCATCAAGGGAATTTTCCTCATTGATTGGCATGATGTGATTTCGTTTTTCGTCATTCGCTGCGTGTAGGGAAAGCGCAAGATTAAATTTCACTTCATCATCACCGAGTTTGTGAATCATTTTTGCAATGCCAGCTGTGGAAACCGTAATCCTAGAAGACGACATGTTCAAACCTGTGGGAGATGTAATACGTTCAATGGAGCTCAACACATTCTTGTAATTCAAAAGCGGTTCGCCCATTCCCATGTATACGATATTCGTAAGTGGCTGCTGGTAATTTTGCTGCGCTTGGTTGCGTATTAATACAACCTGATCATAAATCTCCTCCGCATCAAGATTCCTCAATCGAGCCAGTCTTCCTGTGGCGCAGAATTTGCAGCTTAAACTACATCCGACTTGGGAAGAAATGCAAGCTGTCATTCGGGATTCCGTTGGAATAAGAACACCTTCAACAATATTATTGTCGTACAAACGGAAGGCACTTTTAATCGTGCGATCGTTGCTGACTTGAAAATTGTCAATGCCAACAATTGGGAAAGAAAAATGGTTTTCGAGAAATAAGCGAGTTTCTTTGGACAAGTTGGTCATTTCCCCAAAGTTGCGAGCTGATTTTTCCCATAACCATTCCCAAACCTGTTTCGCACGAAAAGCCTTATCGCCCTTTTCAGTGAAAAAAGTTTTCAAGTCATCTTGTGAAAGACTTCGAATATTTGGCTTGGCGGGAATCATTGTTGCAAATGTACGATGGAAATACCCCATTGCTGAAAAGCAAAGCGAATAAAAATAGCGATCTTTGCAAATGCGTTTTCTTACTGCCGATTATATTTTTTCTGCCCCAACTGGTTTTATTTCCAAAGGAATTCTTGCTCTTGATGCTAATGGAGTTGTTCAGGATTTGATCGACCCCCAAAAAGTTGATGTTTTACCTGACGCAGAAAAATTCGAAGGAATTATTTGTCCAGGATTCATCAATGCGCATTGTCACTTAGAACTTTCACATTTCCGAGGGAAAATCCCAAAACATACAGGGTTTGTTGGTTTTGCAAAAGAGTTGATGACAAAACGGAATGATGCTAAGCATGAAGAAATTGTTGAAGCAATAAATGTTGCTGAAGACGAAATGCTGCAAAATGGAATTGTAGCGGTAGGCGACATTTCAAATAGTGTAGATTCTTTCGAAGAAAAAGCGAAAGGGAAATTGCGTTATCACACCTTCATTGAATTGTTGTCGCTGAATCCAAAAATGGCGGAGAAGGTAATGGAAGTTGGACTTTTTTTAAAGAATGATTGTCCGCAAACTTCTTCCATTGTGCCACATGCGCCTTATACCGTTTCGTCGGAATTATTGGAAATCATTGGCAATTCTGCACAAAAGGAAAATTTTCCATTGACAATACACAATCAGGAAAGTTTGGCAGAGGGAGAGTTTTTCATGAAAGGAAAAGGACTCGTTCGTGAATTGTATGAATTTCTGGGAATTGACATTTCTTTTTTCAAACCGACAGGAGTAAATTCACTTCGGTCTAAATTAAAATATTTGCCTCACGATAAGAATTTGATTCTTGTTCACAATACATTCACTTCCGCCGAAGATATTCGTTGGGCAGAGTATTATAGCAGAAATCTCTATTGGTGTTTTTGCCCGAATGCAAATTTGTATATTGAAAATACGCTTCCCGATTTTAAATTATTTCTAGACGCAAATGCCAAAATAGTTTTGGGAACAGATAGTCTTGCTTCCAATGATAAACTTTCCCTGCTGGATGAAATGAAAACGATTGCAAAAAAATCTCCAGAAATAAAATCAAGTCAATTTCTTACTTGGGCAACGAAGAATGGAGCAGATGCCCTAGGTTTTTCTGAATTGGGGACATTCGAAAAAAATAAAAAACCAGGAGTGAATCTGCTTTCAGGAATGACAACAGAAAAAATATTGCCGCAAACACTTGTGAAAAAAATAGCTTAATTCTTTCGCTCTTGTCACCTGCCCCTTGTCACTTGTCACTTGTCACTTGCCCCTTGTCACTTGCCACTTTTTAGGGATGAGTTCCGCCACTCAGATCACCATTAAAAACGGAACGGTGTTTCAGTAAGGCTTCAGCAATCACAAGGTCGGTTGGAGTTGTCAATTTGAAATTATCCTCATTGCCATCTACCAAATGAATTTGTTCACCAATTGATTCCAGAACGGAAGCGTCATCGGTAAATGTGTATTTGTAGTCTTGTGCGTAGGCTTTTTTCAGAAGGGGAACAGAGAAACTTTGTGGTGTTTGAATCAAACAGTATTTCGAACGATCAAGCGCGACACTTTGTGTAGAAACAATTTGTCGGATGGAATCGCTCAATGGAATTGCAGGAACAGCATTGCCATAACGCTCAGCTGCTTTTATGGAAGATGAAATTGTTTTTTGATTGACAAGAGGGCGAACGGCGTCGTGAATAGCTACAACCGCTTCTTCGTTTGGAATTAGTGATAGGCCATTCCGTACCGACTCAAAACGTGTTTCGCCACCAGCAGTAATTTGAACAGGGACAGGAAGTTCAAATTCTGAAGCAATTTTTTCCCATTGGGAAAATTGATCAGCAGGAAGAACAAGAATGATTGTAATGGAAGGGTCAAATTCCGCGAATGCAGCAATGCTGTGTAGAAGGAGAGGCCGCCCATCCAGTTTCAGAAACTGTTTGGGAATCGGAGATTGCATGCGCGAACCTCTTCCTGCCGCAACGATGATGACATATCTTTTCATCGCCCCGAATTTCGGAATTATAATTCAATAACGTCGAGAAAAATTAGATAATCAACATCACGTCGCCATAACTCAAGAAACGGTATTTTTCCTTGACAGCTTCTTTGTATGCTTTCATGATCAAATCATATCCACCGAATGCGGAAACCATCATCAATAAGGTAGATTCTGGAGCATGAAAATTCGAAATCATACAGTTTGCGATTGAGAAATCGTATGGAGGAAAAACAAATTTGTTTGTCCAGCCACTGAAAGGTTTCAAATAACCATCAGTAGAAACTGAAGTTTCGGTAGCACGAATAGTTGTAGTTCCAACTGCACAAACACGTTTCTTGTTGCGTTTTGCATCATTCACGATATCAGTGCATGAAAGTGGAATTTCCAATTTCTCAGATTCCATTTTGTGTTTGGTAAGATCTTCCACCTCAACAGGACGGAAACTTCCAAGGCCAACGTGCAAAGTAAGTTTTGGGAATGTTACGCCTTTTAATTCAAGACGTTTCAACAATTCGCGGGAAAAATGCAATCCTGCTGTAGGAGCTGCAACTGCACCTTCCACATCAGCATAAACAGTTTGGTAGCGATCTTTGTCGTCGGCTTGCAAAGGACGTTTGATGTATTTTGGAATGGGTGTATTTCCAAGAAGTTCAATTGTTTTTTTGAATTCTTCGAATGGTCCGTCGAAAAGGAAACGTAAAGTACGTCCGCGACTTGTGGTATTGTCGATTACTTCAGCAACGAGATTGTCGTTTTCACCGAAATAAAGTTTGTTGCCAATACGGATTTTACGAGCAGGATCAACCAGCACATCCCAAAGGCGTGATTCACGATTTAATTCGCGAAGCAAGAACACTTCAATTTTAGCACCTGTTTTTTCCTTGTTGCCGTAAAGACGAGCAGGGAAAACTTTAGTGTCATTCAAAATCATGGTATCTCCATCATCGAAATAATTGATGATGTCCTTGAAAATCTTGTGTTCGATTTTGCCAGTTTTCCTGTCGATAACCATCATGCGTGACTCGTCACGATTTTTTGCGGGGTAGTCAGCAACCAGTTCGAGGGGGAGATTGAATTTGAATTGGGATAATTTCATAGATTTTCTAATTGTAAAACGACCTTTGAGGCCGCATGAAAATTTTTCAGATCACGTTTTAGCTTTGAGCACTTTGCCTTCTTGATAGGCCACAAACGGCGGCAAATATATCCTTCTCAACACCCCCTTGTCAAGTGATTTCGTGTTTATTATTGAAATAAAAGAGAAAAGGCTTGAAAGTACTATGGATATTGGGTTTCAGAGCATGGTAAAAAAGTTATTGTTTGCCAAAACTGCTATTCCTTCACCGAATTGTTCTAAAAACAGGATGGATATTCAGTTTTGAGTTTGTTTTGGACATCCTTGGAGACAGCAATCGCTTGTAACTTTTTGCTTGAATAGCGTTATGCTCATGGCAAAACGGAAACTATTAGTTTGCCTCCGGAGTAGGCAGGGACCGCAGCCCAATCGCCCGGAAATCATAGCGCTCATGTTCTTCCTCGGACATGGGCGCTTTTTTGAATATTGAATATCCAATGTAGAATATTGAAGGAAAGAGTGAGACCCTTGAGATTTGGATTACCCAGTTCTTTAATCAATTTTGATTAAAGAGTGATGATTTGTGATTGCTGAATAGCGAGGTTTCCGTTTGAAATCACTTCAACATTCTGAATTCTGCGACAGGCAGTCTGCATTTTTTTTGCGTGAGGGATTGTAGCGGTTACCCCACAGCTCACGAAGGAATCATTTTTGAAAATAAAATTGCGAGGAGTAAAAGCGAAAAGCCCGACCTCGTCAAATGCAATTTCACTTTTCTTCTGCCGAATTTCATTTGACGAGGGCACGCCCAAATTAATTTACCAAAACTTCCCCAGTCATTTCTTTTGGAATTTCAATTCCCATTATTTTTAAAAGAGTGGGAGCCATATCGGCTAATCTACCGTCTTTAATTTTTTTGAAATGCGAATCGATCAAAATGCAGGGAACTGGATTTAAGGAGTGAGCCGTATTTGGAGTTCCATCGGGATTGATTGCGCAATCGGCGTTTCCATGATCGGCGATGATGATGAAGGAATAATTGTTTTTGATTCCAGCTTCAACAACGCGTTGGAGACAAGCGTCAACCGTTTCCACTGCTTTCTTGATTGCGGAATAAATGCCAGTGTGTCCAACCATGTCGGCGTTCGCGAAATTCAAACAGACAAAATCAGGCGTTCCATTTTCCAATTGAGGAACAATCGCTTCGGTCACTTCATGAGCACTCATTTCAGGTTGCAAATCATAGGTTGCGACTTTTTTCGAAGGAATCATGATTCTTGATTCGCCATGAAATTCCATTTCACGTCCACCAGAGAAAAAGAAAGTTACGTGAGGGTATTTTTCTGTTTCCGCAATCCGAATTTGTTTAAGGTTGTTTTTAGATACAACCTCGCCCATAGTCATTTCCAAATCGTCCTTGTCGTAAATGACATGAACGTTTTTGAAAGAATGGTCGTAATTGGTCATGGTTGTATAAAAAAGCGGAATCGTTTTCATTCCGTGTTCTGGGAAATCCTTTTGAGTGAGCACAGTGGTAATTTCCCGACAACGATCGGTACGAAAATTGAAACACAAAACCGCATCGCCTTCTTTGATTGTCGCAATTGGAGAACCATCCGCATTGGTGAGAATGATTGGTTTGATGAATTCATCAGTCACGTCTTCCTTGTAAGAATCAGCAATTGCCTGCAAGGCATCGGACGATTTTGTTCCGATTCCATCCAGCAGTCCATCATAGGCGATTTTCACACGTTCCCATCTTTTATCGCGATCCATTGCATAATAACGGCCTGTGATGCTTGCCAATTTTCCTGTTGAGGATTTCATGTGCGCCAATAATTTTTCTACAAATCCATAAGCACTTTTCGGATCGGTATCACGCCCATCGGTGAAGGCATGCACAAAAACATTTTCTACATTATTTTTTTTCGCAACATCCAACAAGTGATGTAAATGTTCTTGTGAAGAGTGAACGCCGCCATCGGAAACCAATCCGAAAAGATGCAATGCTTTCTTATTTTGTTTTGCATAGTTTAAGGTCTCGAGCAAAACAGGATGTGTATCAATGGAATTATTTCTGCAAGCCAAATTTATTTTAACCAAATCCTGGTAAACAATTCTGCCGGCTCCAATATTCAAATGCCCCACTTCGGAATTTCCCATTTGTCCATTGGGCAAACCAACATCTTCACCACATGTTTTCAAAGTGCTATGTGGATAATTTTCCAGCAATGATTTATAAAAAGGTGTTTGTGCATTGGCGATCACATCCGATTTTGTGCCATCACCGATTCCCCAACCATCGAGAATTACCAGAACCGCTTTATTTGTTTTCATGAATTTGGAATTGAAATTTCAAAAATGCTTCCGCCACCTTTATGATCGACAAGATTGACTGACCAGCCATGTGCTTCTGAAAGTGAGAGAACAATGTATAGGCCAAGGCCTGTTCCTTTTGTGGTGCGTGTTTCTTCATTACCGATGCGGTAAAACCTTCCGAAAACATTTTGTTTTTCCTTGTCACTAATTCCGGGACCATGGTCGGCAACTGAAATGGAAATGAAACTATTGTTGTTTTTCAATACAACCTTTATTTCCGTTCCAGCTTTTGAATATTTTGCAGCGTTTTCCAAAAGATTGATCAAAATAGAATGAAAGCAAATCTTGTCGAAAGAGGTAAAAATATTTTCTTCGATTTCCGATTTGATCGTATGGTTTCTTGCAAAACCAATTGCCGCTTTTTCTAAAAGTACTTTCACTTCGTCTGAAAGGTTTCCTTTTTCCAGGTTCAAATTATATTGGTGATTGTCAATTCGAGCGGCGACCAATACATTTTCGACCAGCGCATTTAATCGGTCGGTATCTTCAATTGCGTTCGACAGCATTTCGTTTTGTTTCTCTTTCGGTAAATCGCGTTTCTGAATGGTTTCCAATTGCAAGCGTACGGAAGCAAGAGGAGATTTTAATTCATGCGTAACGGAAAGCAGGAAGTTTTTCTGTTGGGCAGCGAGAGCTGATTCTTTTTTGAAACTGTTTCTTGTCCTTACAATTCCAAGAATCAACAAGACGAGGAAAACCGAACCTTCGCCAAAAATCATTGCCCATTGTTTGTGCAATTTATCTTTCAGAAGTTTTTCAGCATCCTGAAGTTTGAAATCGGAAGTTTGTGATTTAATGTTTTGCTGTTGCAGTGTCAGAATGGTTTCTTGCAGCACATTCACTTCATTATTCAAGCGAATGAGCAAAAAAGTCCACCATCCGAATTGGATAAAAACATAGGTAACGAGCACATAAAATAAAAACAGCGGTCTAGATCTTTTTCCGGCTTTCATGCCGTAAAGGTAAGCAATGAAAAAGTCCCACACTACGCGGGACTTTTTCGGGAAGAATTCGTAAAAAACCATTGAAACCCCGAGCTCAACACTTATTCTCCCAGATCTTAAAAAATATTTTATTTGGTGATGTGTACAATGTCGTAACCATCAAGGCCATTTCTAATTTGCATTCCATCCAAATCCAATTCCAGAATATCCTTTTGCAATTCCAATATTTGGGAATAATTTCTGTCTGCATTAGTTGTATCGCCTTGGCTAATTTGTAGTTTGTGATATTGGAGACGACAGAAGAGGTGTTCGATCAATGCATTCTGATTTTGTATTTTCTCGAGGGCTTTGCTGTCTTTTTCACAGCCCATTTCACGGCCATGTTTCATCAAGTTTTCATTTTGAAAAGATTTCAAATCGACAATTTTTCTTTCGAAATTTGAAATCAAACCTTTCAGTTCTGAAATGCTGCTGAATGATTTTGTTGGCAATTTGGATTCTTGGCAAGCGCTATAAGAAAAGGCTGTAAGTGTTAATATAACAGCCAGTATAGGTAGAATTATCCCTTTGTAATTTTCTTTCATATTGATTGTTTGAATGATACAAATGTAGTTTTGTGTCATTCCCGCCGGTGAAAAATTAGATGACATGAAATCGAAATAGGATAATTGGTAAGGTGCATCCGACGAGTGAAATTTCATTGTGTGTTTCCTGGTCTAATGATATTGAGAAAAGATATAAGGTACCTGTAAATCCGAGTAGGTTATTGGTTAGTTGGAGCCAAACGCAAGGGGTTTTTTATTAACGAATTTTGTTATTCCATTTGATGAATTCGCCTTTTGCAACACGTGTAGGACGTTTTAGTGTTTTGAAATGGAGATCATAAGAGAGAGCTCAAGCGTGTCTTCCCAATGAAACGGACGAAACCCGATAATGACACACGTTTAGCAGAATGCAGAAAAGCTCAGTGCAGCAATTATGTAGGCACAGTATAATTTGAACTCCGAACATCTTTTCATCAATACTTTTCTCAAATCAAAAACACCCGCCAGTCTCATCGACTAACGGGTGTTTTCTTGCCCTACAAAAGTGTTATTCCTTTACAACACGTTTAACATTTACATTATTACCATCAATGATTCTTAATAGATATATTCCTGTTTCGTAAACTCCGAGATCAACCTGCTGTGCAGAATCTTTCATTAGGAATGACTGAACTTTCTGTCCCATACTATTCATGATATCCACTCTCACTTCAGAATTTGGTATATACCCAAGGTCAATAGTGAATAATCCTGTGTTTGGATTAGGGTAAACATTAAGAATATTGCTGTTACCGTTTTGATCAACAATTCCTGTGCATGCATCCACAACAATTGTGTCGCTTGATGAAGAGGTGCAGCCAGTGTTTGAATCAGTAAAGGTATAGGTAATGGTTTCTGTACCATTCAAAGTTGATGGATTGAAAAAGCTTCCTGTAACTCCGGTGCCAGAGAAGGAACCGCCTATTGGTGTGGCAGATAGAAGGATGGCTGCGTCATTCATACAAATTGAATCGGGTATAATGGAGAATACAACATTTGGTAGTGAATTGATGGTGACAATAATTGTATCAATTGCAAAGCATCCTCCTGTTAAAGTTGCCATCACAAGATAAACTCCGCTTGTTGTAACGTTCAGTGTTTGATTTGTACTGTTATCACTCCACAAATAAATTGCACCAGCATTTCCCGCATCGAGTGTTATGCTTCCTCCGCATAGAACTGTATCGTTGCCTAAAAAGACAACAGGGTTGGTGTTGATTGTTATCGCGACTGAATCGCGCGTGCTGCATCCATTTGCATTGGTGACGTCGACCCAATATATTCCAGTTGTTGCAGCAATTAATGTTTGGCTCGTACTGTTGTCATTCCAAGAATACGAAGATCCTACATTTTGTGCATCAAGTGAAACGGTTCCAGAACAAAGGGCTTGATCAGCACCAAGGTCAACTATCGGAACTGGATTTACATTTACTGTGATATTGGCATCGGCAGAACAACCGTTTGCATCTGTTCCTGTTACGGTGTAATTGGCAGTTGTATTGTTAATGAATCCAACCCCATCAATCACTCCTCCACTCCAAGAATAACTTGTTGAATTTCCTCCACCTGTAAGTGTTACCATCGATCCAGCGCAAACTGTTGTTGCACTTGCATTGGCATTTACCGTAGGAAGAGCATTCACATTTATGGTAATCATATTCGAGTTTTGACAACCACTTCCATTTATTCCAGTAACCGTGTATGTTGTTGTGGTTGTTGCTACAAAAGCGACATTGTCTGTTACGCCTCCGCTCCAATTGTATGTTGTAGCAGTCCCTGTACCATTTAGCGACACCAAGGTTCCATAACAAACTGTTGTAGCTGATGCGTTGGCGTTTACGACAACTTGAATTGGTTGCGTAATCGAAAGAGATTGTGTTATAGTACAACTATGCGTATCGTTAATCGTCACAACATAGGTGCCGGCTCCAAGCCCAGTTGCGGAAGCTGCATTTCCACCTGATGGCGACCAAGAATAACTGAGAGTTCCTGTTCCTCCACTCGCAGTGATAGTTGCTGATCCATCCAATAGTTGATAGCATGAAACATTGTTGAGTATGGAAACAGAACTTGTAATTGCCGTAGGTGCAGTGATGGTTATGGATGTTGTGATGAAACAGGAATTGGCATCAGTAATTGTGCAAGTATATAAACCTGCGCCAATATTATTTTCAGTGGCATTTGTTCCACCTGATGACCATGCATATGACAGTAAACCAGTTCCTCCACTTGCAAAAATTGTTGCTGAGCCATTGTTGCCTCCATTGCAAGAAACATTTGTTTGTGTTGAATTTGCTGTAATCGCAGATGGTTCAGTGACTGTAATTGACGGGGTGATGAAACAACCGTTGGCATCCGTTATTGTACAATTGTAAATCCCTGCAATGAGATTGTTTGCTGTTGCTGCATTTCCACCAATAGGTAACCATGCATATGTATAGCCTGCGGTACCACCTGAAGGATTTACAGTTATCGATCCATTGTTTCCTCCATTGCAAGTGACATTGACTTGTGATGAAGTCGATGTTAGTAGTGAAGGCTGTGTGATATTGAATGATTGTGTTGTAACACAACTATTTGCATCGGTAACCGTGCAAGTCCAAGTCCCGAATGTCAAACCTGTCACACTTGCAGTTCCATCGCCCGTTGGATTTCCTGGCGTCCAGTTGTAAGAATAGGATGTAGTTCCTCCAGTTACAGAAACGGAAGCAGCACCGTTTGATCCACTGTTGCAAGAAACATTTGTTTGTGAAAGTGCAGAAGCAACTAAAGCAGTTGGCTGTGTG
>CAIQQJ010000074.1 GCA_903873905.1 uncultured Flavobacteriales bacterium | reverse complement strand
TCAGGGCTAATCTACTATCGTTCGGTGCGCTAAATTTTCTATACAATAAATGAAAAGAAAGAATTAGGAGTCCATTCAGATCAATGGCAAATTGAAAATCCTATTCAAGAAAAGAAATCATTTCTTCTCAAACTCGCGATGATCTTTTTTGTAAAGCTCATCCTTCGAAAGACTTTTGAAATACGCATAGGTCCTTTTCAATCCTTCAGCACGATCAACTTTCGGTTCCCAACCAAGAATTTTTCTCGCAATCGTAATATCTGGCTGACGCTGTTTTGGGTCATCTTGCGGAAGATCGCGATAAACAACTTTTTGGGAAGTGCCTGTGAGTTTTATTATTTCCTCCGCAAAATCCTTGATTGTAATCTCCTGTGGATTTCCAATGTTCACCGGATTCACATAATCACTCATCAATAATCGGAAAATCCCTTCTACCAAATCATCTACATAACAGAAAGATCGCGTCTGTGATCCGTCTCCAAAAATCGTAAGATCTTCTCCACGTAAAGCTTGTCCAATGAACGCAGGCAATACGCGTCCGTCATTCAGTCGCATGCGCGGACCATATGTATTGAAAATGCGAATGATTCTGGTCTCCACGCCGTGATAAGTATGGTACGCCATTGTCATGGCTTCCATGAATCGTTTCGCTTCGTCATAAACACCACGCGGTCCAATTGGATTCACATTTCCCCAATAATCTTCTGTTTGCGGATGAACAGTTGGATCACCATAAACTTCTGAAGTGGACGCAACAAGAATTCTCGCTTTTTTCACTTTCGCCAAACCCAGAAGATTATGTGTTCCAAGTGAACTCACTTTCAAAGTCTGAATAGGAATTTTTAAATAATCAATCGGACTTGCTGGTGATGCGAAGTGCAAAATATAATCGAGTTGTCCAGGAACAAAAACAAATTTTGAAACATCGTGATGGTGAAATTCAAAACGTTCATTCTTGAAAAGATGTTCAATGTTTTTCAAATCTCCCGTGATGAGATTATCCATTCCAACAACTAAAAATCCTTCAGCGATAAAACGATCGCAAAGATGTGATCCGAGAAATCCGGCAGCACCGGTAATGAGAATTCGTTTTGGCATTTTAATAATTATTTTTTTGCAACAACAGCTCTTCCTATACTCGAATAATAAAATCCGTTTTCTTCCATCTGGTCGAGACTATAAAGATTTCGTCCATCAAAAATCACATTGTTTTTCATCAGCGATTTCATTTTATCGAAATCGGGAGTACGAAATAAACTCCATTCTGTACAAACAATAAGCGCTTCTGCATTTTCAAGAACAGCATATTCATCCAAACCAAACTCAATTTTTCCATCGAGAAGTTTACCAACATTATTCATTGCTTCTGGATCGTAAGCAGAAACAATTGCGCCAGCCTGCAACAATTCATCAATGATATAAAGAGCCGGAGCTTCGCGAATATCATCCGTGTCAGGCTTGAAAGCAAGTCCCCAAATCGCGATTTTTTTTCCTTTCAAATCATTATTGAAAAACGATTTTACTTTCGGAATGATCACCGTTTTTTGTTTTTCATTGATGGCCATCACGGCGTTCAAAATCTGCATTTCTGAATTCGCATCGCTGGCTGATTTTGCCAATGCCTGAACATCTTTTGGGAAACAACTTCCACCATATCCAATTCCAGGAAAAAGAAAACGTTTTCCAATTCGCTCATCAGAACCGATTCCGATTCTCACCATATCCACATTCGCACCAACTTTCTCACAAAGGTTCGCGATCTCATTCATGAAGGTAATCTTCATTGCAAGAAATGCATTCGCTGCATATTTCGTCAACTCCGCAGATTTTTCATCCATGAAAAGAATTGGATTTCCCTGACGAACGTATGGCTTATACAATTCTTCCATCAACTTCTTCGCACGTTCACTGCCTGTTCCAATCACCACACGATCTGGTTTCAGAAAATCATCCACCGCAAATCCTTCGCGCAAAAATTCAGGATTGGAAACAACATCAAATTCAAATTGGGCATTTTTCGCAATGGCTGCATGAACTTTTTCAGCCGTTCCTACTGGCACAGTACTTTTATCTACAATGATTTTATACTCTTTCATCAAATGCCCAAGTTGTTCTGCAACACCCAGCACATAAGAAAGGTCAGCCGATCCATCTTCGCCTGGAGGCGTTGGCAAAGCGAGGAAAATGATTTTCGCTTTTTCAATTGCCTCCGCAAGATTTGTCGTGAATTGCAAACGACCTTGTTTGATATTGCGCTCAAAAAGAGAATCAAGATGCGGTTCGTAAATTGGAATGATTCCGTTTTTCATCTTTTCCACTTTCGATGCATCGATGTCAACACAAGTAACATGATTTCCAGTTTCAGCAAGACAAGTCCCAGTGACAAGTCCAACGTAACCAGTTCCTACAACAGCAATATTCATAATTTGATTTTGAAAAATTAAACAGGTTTAATTAAGGAGTTCAAGTACATTATCGCAAATGTATTTTAATGTTGCTTCATCCATCTCTGTGTGAATCGGAAGAGAAATTACAGTAGCACAAAGTTTTTCTGTCACTGGAAAATCTCCTGCTTTATATCTTGAATCTAGATATGCTTTTTGAAGATGAAGTGGAACTGGATAATAAATCATTGCGGGAATTCCTCTTGAAGCCAACTGCTCACGAAGTTTTGTCCGATCAATTCCATTCAACTGCAGAGTGTATTGATGAAAAACATGTGTGCTATTCTTCACGCGCGAAGGAGTTTTTATTTTCGGATGATTTGCAAAAACTTTGTCGTAATAATTCGCAACAACATTTCTTGCTGCCGCGTATTCATCCAGATGTCTTAGTTTGATTCGAAGAATCGCAGCTTGAATGCTATCCAGCCTGGAGTTCACACCGATGGAGTCATGATAATATTGAACACGTTGTCCATGATTCGAAATCATCTGCATTTTCGCGGCAAGCTCATCATTATTGGTATACATTGCCCCTCCATCACCATAACATCCAAGATTTTTAGATGGAAAAAAAGAGGTGCAACCTACATCACCAATTGTTCCGGCTTTTTGTTTTTTCCCATCACTGAAAGTATAATCAGCACCAATTGCCTGAGCCACATCTTCGATTACAAATAAGTTGTGTTTTTTGGCAATCTGCATTATCCTTTCCATGTCTGCACATTGTCCAAAAAGATGTACAGGGACAATCGCTTTTGTTTTTGGAGTAATTGCTTTTTCAAAAGCTTCAATATTGATTTCAAAAGTATCGGGATAGACATCCACAAGGACAGGAGTTAACCCTAATAGCGCAATCACTTCTGCAGTGGCCACGTAAGTAAAATCTGCTGTGATCACTTCATCACCGGGTTTCAATCCAAGCGCCATCATCGCAATTTGCAAGGCGTCCGTTCCGTTTCCACAAGTGATTACATTTTTTACGCCAAGATATTTTTCCAATTCCGTTTTGAATGCTTTGACATCCGGTCCATTAATAAAAGCTGTGGAATGGATTACATCGAGAACCGCTTTATCGATTTCCGCTTGGATTTTTTCATATTGGCTGAGCAGATCAACCATTTGTATTTTCTTCTCCACTTTTTCCATAAACCTGTGGTTTTCAGTGGTGCGAAGATAGTCAATTTTGCATGATTGCTTTGTTTGCGCAGGCCTTGCGGGGCTTGAATTTGGCTATCTTTACCCAATGAAGATAAAAGCAATCGCATTTTTATTTTTCGTGATGACTTCTCTGATGGCGTTTGCACAAGAACCGCCAATTACGAAGAAGCATGATAAAATAGGTAAAGAAAAATCATCCGTTCAGCCTGATTCTATTATTCCCTGTTTTTCGCTGTCACTTGGTTTCGCCTATCAAATTCCTGGAGGAGATTTACAAAAGCGTTTCGGTCCAAATTCAAGTTCGGGAGCCTCCTTGTTTTATAAAACAAAACAAAATGTTTTTTTTGGTTTTCAATGGTCCTACTTATTTGGCACAGAACTACGAGGAGAAAATCCTTTAGATAGCATTTCCACTTCAACTGGTTTTGTAATTGATCGGGAAGGAAAATTTGCAGACATCAGAATGTTTGAACGCGGATTTTCCCTTGGACTTTCTTGTGGAAAAATTTTCAATTCATTTCTTTCTCCCAACAAAAACAGTGGAATCCTATTGACAGGAGGCGTGGGTTATTTGCAGCATAAAATAAAAATTTATGACAATGGCGCGCGTGCACCACAATTAACCAAAGAATATTTGAAAGGGTATGATCGCTTGACAAGTGGGATTTCTACATCAGAATTTATTGGTTATTGGTTTATGAGCAAAAACCGCTACGTGAGTTTTTATGGTGGATTTGAATTTATTCAAGGATTCACAAAAAGTCGACGTTCTTGGGATTACAATCTGATGCGACCGGATACTGAAAATCGAATTGATTTATTGTCGGGATTACGCATAGGTTGGGTGATTCCGTTATACCGAAAAAACGTGTCTAACAAATATTATTACTAATCCTGTGATGAGAGCGCTCTATTCGCTCAGTATATTTTTCTTTGGAATTTCCATCCGAATCGCTTCTCTTTTTAATTCAAAAGCACGCTTGTGGATAAGCGGAAGAAAAAACTTGTTCGATAAACTGGAAGAGCATTTCCAAAACAACAAAGGTCGTGTTGCTTGGTTTCATTGCGCATCGCTGGGCGAATTTGAACAAGGTCGACCATTGTTGGAGGAATTCAAAAAAAGAAATCCTGATTATAAAATCCTACTTACTTTTTTTTCTCCTTCGGGATATGAGGTACGCAAAAATTATGCTGGCGCAGATATCATTTGTTACATTCCACTTGATACAAAATCAAATGCGCGCCGATTTTTAAAACTTGTAAATCCTACAGTAGTCTATTTCGTCAAGTATGAATTCTGGCTAAATTTCTTGGGTGAATTTCGCAAAAACAAAATTTCTCATTTTTTAGTTTCTGCCATCTTTCGCGAAGACCAGATTTTTTTCAAAACATATGGGTCCATTTTTCGTGATGCATTAAAAGGATTTACATTTATTTTCACGCAAGAAAAAAAATCAATTGATTTATTGAATTCCATTGGAATCGACCATGCTGAAATTGCAGGCGACACCAGGTTTGACCGTGTTGCGCAAATTGCTGCGAATGCAAAGGAAATCCCAATTGCAAAATCATTTTCCGGTGAGGAACGAAAAGTAATTGTCGCTGGAAGCACATGGCCTTCGGATGAAAAAATAATATTCCCTGTACTTGGTGAATTAATTCAAAATGAATGGAAATTAATAATTGCTCCGCATGAACTGAGTGAAAACCATTTGCTGGCAATCGAAAAAGGGTTGCTTGATGTTGGGGTTTCCCCAGTGAAAATCATTCGTTATTCACAAGCGAATGAAAACAATTCCACTTCTTCAAAAGTTTTGATTATTGATAACATTGGAATGCTTTCCGCTCTTTACGCGTATGGAAGAATCGCCTTTATTGGCGGGGGATTTGGAAAAAGCATTCATAATATTTTGGAAGCGGCCGTTTTTGGAATGCCCGTAATATTCGGTCCGCGTTTTGAAAAATTTAATGAGGCATTTGAGTTAATTGAAAACGGCGCAGCTTTCGGAATTAACAATGAAAATGAGCTAAAGAAAATATTGGATAAGGTTTCAAATGACCCACAACTTCTGGAGTTGTTGTCCAATCAATCGCGCGAGTTTGTACAAAATCACCGAGGGGCTACTAATAAAATATTAGAAAAATCGAATTCCTTAATTAATCATTGAAAACCCAAGACAATCCAAATTTCAAAGCGAGATCATTCAGCGGATAATGTGGAATTTGATAATAATTACTCTCCATCAATTTAGCATTGATGTGATCTGCCTTCACAAAAATCCTTACAGGCTTCACTTTAATACTTAGCCAAGGATCAAGCAAAATAAAATTGCCGATCTTTTTAGAATCCTGAAGATAGAATTGAGAAATGTTCGGATTATAAGCATCGGCATAATAAGCAGAAAACCAAGTACCATCAACACCCACCTGCAATTGTAATGCATTTTTAAAAAGATGAAAATTCCCGTAAATCGATTCGCGAAGAATAAACTCTGGCAAACGAATTGGCGAATTTGAAGGGAGATTATTCCAAGTCAAATCAGTTTTGATTTTAATTGATTTTGTTCCTGTAAGCCAATTTAGTTTTCCCTCGAATGCATTTACAGTTCCAATTAACTGTTCAGGCAATTGATCAGTTCCAAAATAAATTGGAGAATCATATCGATAATATCCTAAGCTAACTGATACAGGTTGTTTTTCTCCCAATCTCAAGATCCCAGCATTTACATTGGTAATTCCACATTGGTAAAAATCATTTTTCCAACGAAAATGATTTCCAGAATAATTCGAAAAAAGAAACTCTGGTTGTTGAAGTGCGGTCTGAGCTGAAATAAAATATTGAACTCTCCATTTTAAAATACTGCTTGACAAATTTGTCTGAAACAAATAATCACTTTTGTTTGTTCCAGAAACAACATAATATCCGTTTACATCAATGGATTTCAATATCCTTTTTTCAAGATCGAAACGACATCTTCCATTTGAAATATAATTTAAAAAATGATGATATATGGTATCGTTACTGATTTCACCGAGCTCTTGCGTAACACCAACTTTTCCGGAGAACTTACGCAACACAGAATTATGAAAATCAAATCGCTCTATCCAAATTCCATTTCCCAATTTCCACAAATAAGTGGAATCTTTTGTTTGTACCGTATCCCTGAAAACATTTTGATAATATCCTGAAAGTGGATTTTGGTCGCTGTAAATATATTTCTCATCTGAAAGATTCACAGAATGTACGATAGCCCAAGAAGGGGATATTTTTTTTTGTAGATGCAGGCTGTCGTTTTGAGAAGATATTGTATCCGTTCCCTTTCCAAAGGACCAGTATTGTTTAATCCATACGCCACGAAATCTCTCACGCGTTTCCGCTGCCGCAAGATTTACTGCTACAATTTTCCGATCGAGTTGATGTGAATTTTCAAAATCGGCATCCCTCGCTATTCCTCCATTTTCTTGAGCATCAATTCCTGTCCAATATATATTAGAAAGCAAAGCATACCTTCCCCCAGGTGCGCGGTACCACCCATTCAAATTTACACTTGTATTGTTTGTGTTTTGTCTTTGATAAAAACCCGTCGACCGAATGCGATTAAATCCAAAAGCCACATTGCAGTTTCTTCCAAATGGGTGTGAATGAATTACGCCAACATTTATCTCTTGCTTTTGGCCAACAATAAATTGAATTTTAGTGTAAGGTTTCTCAGAATCATAAAACTTTCGATTTTCATTTTGAAATCCGAAATACGAAAATGAATTTTGACTTCTCCTAAAAATGGGCTTTAGATACTGAACTTGAATTAGTGGTTTTTCCGGAGCCCCCGCATTCCCTGTGCTAGCCTGGCGAGGTTGAAAATCCTGAAATCCATCTAACTGATTAATGAGATTTTCCTCATTCCCTGAGTTTCCATAGGGATATCCATTTTCATCAAATGAAAAAAAATGAGTTGAATCGACAAGGCTGGATGAAGTGTCTTTTTTTGAAAATGTCGGCAATTGAGCAAATGCCCGAAAAATTCCAAATGGAAAAATAAAAAGAAGTAATGAATAGAAAACTTTTGTACGAAATTTCATCCAATAGGTATGGGAAACAAAAGTAATTGAAGGAAGTCAAAGATGGCATAAAAAAATAAAGCCCCGGTTCAAAAGAACCGGGGCTTCGGAAAACTGGCAGCGACATACTCTCCCACCTTGTAGGGCAGTACCATCTGCGCGGACGGGCTTAACTTCTCTGTTCGAAATGGGAAGAGGTGAACCCCGTCGCTATAGCCACCATGAATCTTAAATATTTTAAAATAACATAATGGAAGGAAACACAATTAGAAGCGGCGTCTAAAGAAAGACTCAAGAGCAATTAGTATCGCTCGGCTTTGACATTACTGCCTTTACACCTGCGACCTATCAACGTCGTAGTCTTCGACGGCTCTTAAGGAAGATCTCATCTTGAGGCGAGCTTCGCACTTATATGCTTTCAGCGCTTATCTCATCCAGACTTAGCTACCCTGCGCTGCACCTAGGCGGCACAACAGGCACACTAGCGGTCTGTCCAACTCGGTCCTCTCGTACTAGAGTTAGGTCCCCTCAAATCTCCTACGCCCACAACAGATAGGGACCGAACTGTCTCACGACGTTCTGAACCCAGCTCGCGTGCCACTTTAATCGGCGAACAGCCGAACCCTTGGGACCTTCTCCAGCCCCAGGATGTGACGAGCCGACATCGAGGTGCCAAAC
>CAIQQJ010000073.1 GCA_903873905.1 uncultured Flavobacteriales bacterium | reverse complement strand
ATCCGATTGCCGACTTGGGCAATATTTGGTTCGACTTGGGCAATCCGAATGCCGACTTTGCAGTCCATTTCAAGATGAGATAAAATGATGGAATGGAGTTCATCTCAAAATGTCGGGTCGGAAGACCCGACAACCCTGCGGGTTAAGGATATTTTTCGCCGTTAATCTTCAGAAAATTTATTCTCGCAAAAAAATCAGGAACCGATTTTCATCACTGCAAACAAGGGAATTAAATAGAAAAACTATTTTCTCTTTTTGCGATAAGTAGCTTTGGGTTCAGCCACCAGTTCAAACCGGCTTTTCACTTTCAGATAAAGACTGGGTTTAATGGAATCGTTTTTTCCCTTTTTTCCAAAATCTTTTTCCACAAACTCAATCACTTTTCCATTAGGAATAGAATCAAGCGATTCAGGATTTTTTGCAATCTTCCTCAATAAGTCAAACGTAAGTCCGATATTTCTTTCAATGGTTTCCTTGTGTGTCATTTTTTGCTTTTTTTCAAAAATCGTTTTCTGTAAAATTCCCAATGATCCTTCAAATCCTGTTCTGCATAAGTTAACGCGATTTCCAGATTATTAATCGCAAGTGCTTTTTTCTCCTTGCTTCCATCTGCAGAAATAATGTCGCGATGGAAAAATCCGTGAGCGCAATCCTATCTTACCACCGCTTTCCATTGTTCATTTACATTAATTTCAAATTGAACAACAATATCAAGTATTTTGCCTTTATCAATTCTAATAATGAGCCGTAATCTGTTATTTCCCTGCTCGTCGAGATATTTGAAATATTTTTTCTCCTTCACAATGATTATTTCAGGATTGAGATGAAGTAAAGATAAATCATTTTGATCTAAAAGAATTCTCTCCCCTCAAAAAAATCAGGAGCCAGCTTTCACCACCGCATACAAGGGATTTAATATGCTGCAATTACTTACTGACTCCATCAAAAAAAGTGACAGGTGGCAAGGGACGGGTGACATGGGAAATAATTTACCAAACTCACGCCATGATTTTCAATTTCCTGTCCCAAGTCCCTTCCCTCACAACCTAATAAACTCTCCTTTCATCAATCGATAGGCTGATGCGCCGATGGTAATGGTTTCTCCGTCTTTCAAATTTCCGATGGTGTTATAATCATTATCGGAAGTATGAATGGAGCCTTTTGTTTTCCATGCGATTCTCAAATAATCGGGATGCACATTATTTCCGTTGCAACCGCACACAATGATGTGAACGGGTTTTGTGAAAGTGTTCAACAATGAAATATCTTTTACGGGTGCATCGTTGTCAGCAATCATCACAATATCACCAACCGCTTTTTTTGCCATTGCTGCACCTTTGATCAATGCTTCCATATTATTTTCAGGACAATCGCCACCAGAACCTTTGCTTGCAACCATGGCCATGAAATTCAAAAGTTGATCTACAGGAATAGATGGCGTGTAATAAATTCCTCCTGTAGCACCAATCTTTTTATTTCCATCTGCCATATCATCGCCATCATTAAAAAAAACAAATTGCATATTTGGATTTGCTGTTGCATTCAACTTGAACCAATTTTGCAATTGCGCCATATACGGACTCATACTTCCCGTAACATCCGTAACGATGAGCGGATTATTGAAATGATTTCTGCTCATGACATTCTTCACTAAATCATTATCGCTAATGCCGGAATTAGAGGCCATTTCCTCTTTCAATTTTAATTTCAATCCCTCCTCTTCCGTAACGTGATGCGCTGCACAATATTCCAAAAATGATTTGCGATCAGCTTCCAATCTTTTTTTCTCTTCAGCAATTCTTGCCTCTTCCGCTTTCTTGATAACAGCATATGCTTTCGTTCCAATATATTCGAACGACCATTCAATTTCAGAAACACCTTTTGAATATTTGCATTCTGTGTATTCGAAATTCTTGTGGTAATAAAAACTCAAATCATAATTATCACCTTTGGGCAGATAAAGTTTCACTCTTCCATTCGCATCTGTCACACCCTTAAATGCTTTATGTCGATTTCTTCCAACGAGCGTAACCGTTTCCCCAACGAGCGGACCTTTTTTGAAATCGGAAAGTTCCAATTCAACACTTGAATAAAAAGCATCGGAAGCAGAACTGAAAGGATTGTTTCCTCTGAAACGTGTTGTATCGGGAAGTGCATTTGCAAATTGATCAACTTCTTTTTTCTCATCATCGCTCATTGCAAAATCTTTTTCTTCTTGCACCATATTTCTGCTGTAGAATAAAGTGGAGGTCATGGTTGCACCAGGCGCATTTGGAATTTTAATCAGTTTGCGTTGTGTGTAATTTGGGATCAGCATATCGTAAACCGCATTGGGCGGAACTGCAATTGAAACTTTTCCATTCGCATCGGTTGTTCCAGAAAACTTTGCTTTGCTTACCGTATCCTGCAAGGTTACTTTCATGTTGCTGTGAAAACCACCTTCTGTTGTATTGAGTGTAATTTTCACGTTAACATCTTGCGAGAAACCCAAAATAGGAAGAGCCGCGAGCAGCAGTAGAAGAATGCGTTTCATAAATTTCTGATTTGGTGAAGAGGTGAACCTTTTGACAGAAGTATAATACAATAACGGACTAAAGGTCACTTTCGTGCAATGTCAAAAAGAAAGTCATTTTGTCTGTATCAAATTCATTATGTCACGTTATACCAAGTTCTACCCTTGATTTAATGGGTTTGTGAGGGCCAAAAATTAAAACTTGTTAAGGAGACAACTTCGGCATGCTTTTCGACGTCTTACCTGTATAAGTGTTATTTCACTTAATTAAATAATACCATGAGACACAAGAAAAATTTCGCCCCTCCGATAATCTCCGAGAACCGAATCAAACTTCGCATTGACCACAAAACTATTATCACAGTAAAAACGAAAGCTGCAATGAATATGTGGATGGTGAAGTATCCAGACGCGACAGTTATCGATTAAAGATTAATGGTTGAAAATTTGGAATCAAAGATGCCCGATATCCTATTTGGTTTTTTGGTTAAAACTCAGATTGAGAAATCGATCACCTTTAACATCCCCGAAACGTCCAGGCCCTAAAGCTTGGACGTTTCATTTGGTTAATACCTTGAAAATGAATTGAATTTGAATGTATTCGGTCAAAAATATTAATCTTTATTAAAATCACTGAAAATCAATAATTTATGCTATATTTGATGAGGCAAATTTAGCTTATGTGCGGCTTTTTGACTGAAAATTAACTGGTTATCAACAATTCTAGAAGGTTTTTGGGTTTAATTGTCACAGATTTTGAATAAACGGGTCCAAACCGTTCAACTGAGCAATCCTACCGACCATCGGTTTGGAAAGTCCAATTGAAGAAAAAGGGATTGATATCCAGTAAATTGGACCTTAATTTGTCTAGAAATAAAATTTAAATAAAATGAGACCATTAGTTTTAACAAAGGAAAGCAACGTTATGAAGAGCAGGCATCGCAAACCGATTCTTACCAAAAAACCAACCGAAGGGAAAGTATTCAAACTTCAAGTAGATTACCGTACAGTAATTTCTGTAAAAACACAAAGTGCGCTTGATATGTGGATGAAGAAATATCCTAACGCGAAAATTGTAGCTTAATTAGAGCTTAGTTCTTAGTGTGCCGTTTGAGTGTGGAGTTCCGGTTGTGGGGTTCAGCATTTTTGAAGTCCTATTCCAACTTATCATCAATTTCATCCATCTTCTCCTCGGTATAGCCTCCTGATGTGACGTAGATTATTTTCCCCTCCTTATCGAGCACGAAAATGTACGGCTTCTTCTTGTCATCCATTTTCAATTTGTCTTTGTAGGCATCCAATGCGCCTTTATAAACAAGAATGTGCGGCTGGAGGTCTTCCTGTACGCCTTCCTTCATCTGTTTCTTTGCATTTCCAACCATACCTTCTTTCACACCGGTAAACATGGGAACAAAATAGAGGTTGATGTCATAGGCATCATCCATCAATCCTGTTTTGGCAATATACTTGTCATAAGCTGGCTGATACCAACTTTTCAAATCCTTCTCAGCATCATCGGAATAAGCCATACAAATGATGGTCGATTTTCCTTTGGTATCATTGGGAATGGAAATAACCTTATCGGTCAAGGATTCACCCTTGAGATCTGGGAATAGTTGTCCGAGAGGCGCATCAACCAGTTTTACGCTTGTGAATGCAAGAAGGGTGAAAAGAATGATTTTCATTTTTGAAAGTTATTAGGTTACCGAAAGTAAGCAAAAACCTTGCCTACTGTTGTAGTATTGAAATTGGATTTTGTTTTGGGCGATTGTCCTCCTACTTTTACAAACGATGAAACGAAGAATTTGTTTTTCCTTTCTTGCAACTTGTTTGATTTTCGCCTCGTGTAAAAATCGCAAACATACTTCCGCATATATTGTTCCACCGAAAGATTCTGTTGTGGTAACACATCCGAAAAGCACAAATCCTCCCAATGATTTGCAGGTGATTATCAATGAGGAAATGTTGAACAAATGTTTCAAGGCTTTAGGACCGATAAAAGGAAAAGAGCCGTATCAAGTATTATTTGTGAATGATTCTTTCACATGGGTTCTGGTCAATCCTCAACTCCATTTACATAATGGAAAAGCAAATTTCACAACCGATGTGAATGTCATTACAAAAGGTTTGATGTATTCCACGCCATGCATCGGTGATGTAAGCATTTGGTATGATCGTTCGAAAAATCTCATCAATGTAAAAATCACAAAATGCATGATTGAGATTTACACCAAAATCCTTGGAACAAAATATCATTTGAAAGATTTGGATCTCGCAGATAATTTCAAAGATCCTTTCACCTTCGAAGGTCCCACTTCCACCAACAGCGACATGGATATGGAAATGCCCGATGGATCAATCCGCAAACTTTATATTACCACTACAGATTGCGATTTGACCGTTCAGGAAAAACAGATTGTTGTTCCATGTGAATTGGAATTTTCACTTACACCTCCGCCTAAACCAATTCCCGCGCCTGCAGGGAGAGCTGTTCCAAAAAAATAAGACAAGTGAAAAGGGACGAGTGAATAGGGATTTGTAATTTAATACAACCTTGTGGAATTCCTAGAATCTGTTTTGTTTTCTTGTAACAATGGCGGAATTTCCTGTGAAATTAAAATCCCAACCTGTTTCAAAAATCCTAGGGAGATAACGTTTGTAGAGTAAATTTCTCTTTGAGGTTTTGGTTTCATCTTCACCATCTTTTGGAATGCCGGTGAATTCATAACACATAATTTTTGTGTGCTCCGCCATGAACATCTTCACGATTTTCACAATCGTTGTCATGACGCGAAAAACTTCGCCTTTATTTGTCACCACATATTCTTCCCCATCAAATTCCTCATTGATTACACCAAATACAATTGTTGCATGGAGAATATTATCCTGGCGGCGACCGAAACGAACTTCGTATTGCATATCGCTATCAGTAGTAAAGAAGTATACGCCCGCCGATGGAATTGGAGGTGGAATGATCTTGTACGTATCAACTGTTCCTGACATAAATCTGAATACCGATACTCAAAAATACATATTTCAACGGCTTGTCTACCAATTTTAAATAAATGCCGTTATAACAGGGATTGAAGTGGCATACTCCATTTATTGGTGATTACCGAAATACAAAATTATTTTCTGTAACTATTTATCCACCCTGCGTTATAAAATCAAGCGGGTGGATTTCAAAACTTCTGATTCTGGTGGGAAGTCTTTTGTACGATCTCGGCAAACACTGAAAAGGCGAGTCCTGTGTTGGTTCTCGCCTTTTCTTTTTCAGTTAATGGTTTTTCATTTCAAATCGATTCTTCTATTTTTCTGGGCGTGTCCCCAATCCCCCCAACAGAATTGTTGGGGTTGGGAGGGGCCGGGCTATCCGTTTCAAGTCCTCAGCCGCAGCGTCGGGATTGAAAACCCAACACCACGTCTTCCGGGCTTTCCTCTTCTATCCCTCACGCAAATAAAACTCACTTATAAATCCAAAGTGGTAATTGGTAATTGGTAATTGGTAATCTGCACATCTGTAATCTGTAATCTGTAATCAGTAAATCATTTCCT
>CAIQQJ010000072.1 GCA_903873905.1 uncultured Flavobacteriales bacterium | reverse complement strand
GTTTTCCTTTTGAATAATTGTCAATGAAGGAGGGAAATGTATCGGTTGCAACAGAGGGATCGGCATAAACGAGCCATGTTCCTTCTTTCAACCCATTTTCATAGAATTGGTAAAATTTAGGCATACCATTTTCATACCAAGACCATGCATAGGTCATTTTGTTTTTTACATATTTTTTCTGATCCTTCAATCGGCCATTTTCATACCACCACTGCTGAATGCCATCGGAACAAGCCACAACATCATCACAGCGAGAATAATGATTCAACTTACTTGCCATTTTTCCATTCGCATACCAAGTAATCCAAGTTCCATTTTTATCATCATTAACATAATTCCCCTCACTTGATTTTGTTCCGTCATTGTAATATTCCGTATACAATCCGTTTTTCTGATCATCTTTATAGGTAACCAACTTTTCAAGATTCCCGGCTTCATTCCAATATTTCCAAGTTCCTTGTTTTTTAAAATTCTTCACTTTCCCAGACGCTTCTTTTTTTCCATCTGAATAAGTCGTAGTCACTTTCCCTCTCTTCTTCGTAATCGTTTGTGCGAAAGAAGAATTAATTGAGAAAAGAAAAATACTCGCCAAAACGAAAAGCAATTTCAAATTAGCGGCATGTTTGTTGAGCATCATATATAGAGGGAATAAGTTCAATTAACAAAAAGAGGTTAACACTTATCAAAAATAAGAACAAAAGCGTCGTGCTCCTATCCTACTTTTACAAGATGCATGCCAATATGAAGAATTTAATTTTTGCCTTTCTTGTTTTTTCAATTTCAGGTTTAGCGCAATCTATCGCGTATCCGAAAAACTATTTTCATTCACCAGTCGATATTCCAATTCAATTGTCTGGAAATTTCGGTGAATTGCGTCCGAATCATTTTCATACGGGAATTGACATTACAACCCATGGTGCTGAAGGTGTTCCTGTAAAAGCCGCAGCTGATGGTTACGTTTCCCGAATAAAAATTTCGCCTTGGGGTTATGGAAGAGCCATTTATGTTACGCACCCGAATGGTTACACTACTGTATATGGACATCTTTCCGCTTATAATGCTGTTCTTTCCTCTTTTGTGAAAACAAATCAGTATGCCAATTTATCGTTTGAAATTGAATTGACATTTCAGCCGGAACAATTTCCAGTGAAACAGGGTGATGTTATTGCGTATTCCGGAAACACAGGAAGTTCAGGTGGGCCACATTTGCATTTTGAAATCCGCGATTCAAAAACAGAAGAGGCGATTAATCCATTATTGTTTGGATTGCCGGTAAAAGACAATGTTTCGCCCACGCTCGTTACACTTGTTGTTTGTCCGGAAAACTCAAATTCGGTTGTGAATGGAACGAATGGAATAAGGAAACTTCCATTGGTAAAATCGGGTGATGCTTATGTTCTTGCAAACGCTTCCGACAGCATTGTCATTTATGGAAAAATTGGATTTGCAATTGAAGCCTTTGATAAGGAATCAACACCATCAGGAAAAAATGGTGTGTATGCAATCAAATTGCAATGCGACAAAAAAACAATTTATTCCGAACGGCTTGAACGAATTCCATTTGACAAATCGCGCTACATCAATTGTTATATTGATTATGAGGAAATGCAGGAACATAACAGATTTTACCAGCGTAGTTTTGTGTTTCCTAACAATCAGTTACCAATTTATGATACACTGGTGAATGAGGGTTATGTTTATTTCAAAACCGATTCCATTCACAAAATGAAGTATTTCATTTCTGATACCTATGGAAATACAAGCACATTGAGTTTCAAGGTTTATTCCAAAGCAAAAAAGCCCGTTTACAAAGATGTTGTGACAAAATTAACTCCCTTCAGTCAAATTTTACTTTGGGACTCTACCAACAGGATCGAAGAAGCGACATTCTTATTGGAAACACCATCGGGTGCGGTGTATAATAACACAACTTTTACTTATGGATTGTTCGCATTAAAAGAAAATGCATTTTCACCCAAAATCATTTTCGATGCTAACATTCCATTGCAGAAAGCATGTTCGTTAACCGTTTATGGAAATGTTCCTCTGCTTTTACAGAGCAAAGTATTGCTCTCGCTTATTGATAAAAATGGAAAACGAAGTGCTGTTGCAGGAACTTGGTCTGGAAAAGGAGTTACCTCTGAAATAAAAGAATTCGGAACCTATTCAATTGGCATTGACACTACAGCTCCACTTATCACGCCAAATAATTTTGATTTGAAAGGAAAAAAAGAAACGAGCTTCGCCGCCTTAAGCAGTTTACGTTTTACTATTAGTGATAATTTTTCAGGAATTGCTTCCTACCATGCGACTGTAGATGGAAAATGGATTCTCATGCAATATGAACCGAAGAAACAATTATTGTGGTATACATTTGACGAACGAGTTGCGAAAGGCAAACACGAACTTGTACTTGTGGTGACAGACAAAGTGGGAAATAAAACGGAATACAAGAAAAGTTTCGAGAAGTGAAACAAAAATGATGTGCAGATGTGTTCCGAAGGAATCCCTTTGGGAAAAATTTCTGATGTGTCCCAAAGGGACTCCATCGGAGCAGATTTCCAAATGAATCGAACATTGAATTTTTGAATCCGGAAACTTCGAATTCTTTTTTAATACACCGCTTTCTTCGCAGCCAATAAAGTATTCTGCATAAGACCTGTGATGGTCATTGGTCCTACTCCACCAGGAACGGGAGTGATCCAAGAACATTTCGGAGCAACTTCATCGAATTTCACGTCGCCATGTAAACGCCAACCATTTTTTGTTTCGGGCGCATCAACACGTGTTGTGCCTACATCGATTACTACAACTCCTTCTTTCACCATATCCGCTTTAAGGAAATGCGGTTTGCCGATTGCAACAACAATAATATCTGCATCGCGTGTGAATTTCGCCATGTCTTTTGTGCGCGAGTGAACAAGTGTAACCGTACAATTTCCCGGATTCGCATTGCGCGCAAGTAAAATACTCATAGGAGAACCTACAATATTGCTTCTTCCAATTACCACACAATGTTTTCCTGAAGTTTCAATTTTGCAACGATCGAGCAACTGAACAATACCATAGGGAGTTGCCGGCAAATAACAAGGAAGATTCAAAACCATTCTTCCCACATTCGAAGGGTGAAATCCATCCACATCTTTTTTCGGATCGATTGCCTCAATTATTTTTTGTTCGTTGATGTGTTTTGGAATCGGAAGCTGACAAATGAATCCATCAATGGTAGGATCAGCATTTAATTTCGCAACGGTTGCAAGCAATTCCTCTTCTGTAGTATTTTCATCAAGATGAATAAGTGTGGAATGAAATCCAACTTTCTCGCACGCTTTCACTTTCGCATTCACATACGTCACACTTCCACCATCATTTCCAACAAGAATTGCAGCTAAATGTGGAGCGCGATTTCCTTTCGCGATAAATTGTTTCACTTCTTCAGCCATCTCTGTCTGAATGGTTGCTGCGATACTTTTTCCGTCAATTAATTGCATAAAAAATAATTTTGAATTTTGAATTCTAAATTTTGAGTTGGATAAAAGTGCAAAAATTATCAACCAAAAAACTTTTCAACCTTTCAACTTTTCAACTTTTCCCGAAGGGATTCCTTCGGAAGAAACTATTTATTTTCTCATCTGTGGCATGTTCCGCATCATCTTTGCCATTTGTCCTTTGTCTTGCATGACGCGCATCATTTTTCTGGTTTCATCGAATTGTTTGATGAGTCGATTTACTTCCTGAATATTTCTTCCACTTCCTTTTGCAATACGAACTTTGCGATTTCCATTTAGTAATTCAGGATGTTCGCGTTCGTCAGGCGTCATGGATTGAATGATGGCTTCAATGTGTTTGAATGCATCATCATTGATGTCAATATCTTTAATTGCTTTTCCAACTCCAGGAATCATACCCATCAAATCTTTCACATTTCCCATTTTTTTGATCTGTTGCAATTGACCAAGAAAATCGTTGAATGAAAATTTATTTTTTGCAATGCGCTCTTGAATTCTGCGATTTTCCTTTTCATCAAATTGTTCCTGCGCACGCTCAACGAGTGTAACCACGTCGCCCATGCCCAGAATACGATCGGCCATACGTTCTGGATAAAAAACATCCAGCGCATCCATCTTCTCCCCCGTACCAACAAATTTGATTGGCTTATTGACAATTGATTTGATTGAAAGCGCAGCACCACCTCGTGTATCACCATCGAGTTTGGTAAGAATGACACCATCAAAATCCAATTTATCATTGAATGCTTTTGCAGTATTCACCGCATCTTGTCCTGTCATGGAATCCACAACGAACAAAATCTCATCGGGATCAACTGCTTTTTTCACAGCAGCAATTTCATTCATCATCAACTCATCAATTGCAAGTCGACCTGCCGTATCGATGATGACAACAGAATTTCCATTGGTCTTTGCATGCGCAACTGCACGTTTCGCAATAGAAACAGCATCTTTATTATCGGGTTCGGCAAAAACTTCAACGCCGATTTGTTCACCCAAAACTTTCAACTGATCAATAGCGGCCGGACGATAAATATCACAAGCAACAAGTAAGGGATTTTTTCCTTTTTTGGTTTTAAGATAATTCGCCAATTTTCCGGAGAACGTTGTTTTACCAGAACCTTGCAAACCCGACATTAAAATAATTGTAGGATTGCCACCGAGTTTAATTTCGGAAGCAGCGCCACCCATTAAATTTTTCAACTCATCGTGCGTGATCTTGATGAGCAATTGTCCAGGAGAAACGGCCGACAATACATTTTGTCCAAGCGCGCTTGCCTTGATATCATCCGTAAATTTTTTCGCAACGGCATAACTAACGTCAGCGTCCAATAATGCTTTACGAATTTCTTTTATCGTTTCCGCAACGTTGAGTTCGGTGATTTTGCCTTCACCTTTTAAAACTTTAAACGCTCTTTCGAGTTTGTCACTTAAATTATCGAACATTTTTTTGAAAATTTTTGGAGATCAAAGATACGGAAAAGTGATGTGCAGATTTGTAGATTACAGATGTGCAGATGAAAAAAAATCTTTTTGATTAGGAGCGCAGCTAAAATGCTTTAATGTTTCTTTGTTCCTGCTTTCCCTATTGCAAGGCAAAGCGGTCAATCCCTTAGGTTTGGGTCCAAGAATTTTATTTGAGATTTGTTGTTGAAGATTAACCAAACGACAGAGGTGAACTTTCGCTCAATCCAGGTTTTTAGACCTATGCCCTGAATCAGACCTCTGT
>CAIQQJ010000071.1 GCA_903873905.1 uncultured Flavobacteriales bacterium | reverse complement strand
TATCAATGGCAGTATTGACAATAATCCTGCGTACCCATCCTCCAAGTGCACCCTCTCCATTAAACTGGTGAATATTATGAAATACTTTAATAAATCCTTCTTGGAGAATATCTTTGGCATCGTCCTCGTCTTTCGCATAACCTAAACAAATCCCGAACATCTTTCGTGAAAATTCACGGTAAAGCTGCTCCTGGGATTTCCTGTCGCCTTTCTTACAGCCCTCTATGATTTCCGCTTCATTCATAAAATAAAAGGATCCGTTTCAGGATTAATGAAACACCGCTTTTGTTGATTCGCTAATTCTACTAGAAACACTTTGATATATATCCGAGTTATCGGATTCGTTAATGATTATGCTAGGTTTTCCGTTTAACATTATTTGATCTGCATTGTCAAGTTGCGTCGATGTAATAAGATCAAACCAATATTCGGAATCCAATATGACACTCACGGTAGCTGGCGTGCCTTCAATCATCGTTATTTCCTGTCCTGCATTATTGGATTGTGCTTGCACCCTGAAAATTTCGGAAGCTTCAAAATCAAAATAGACTTGAAAAGTATCATGCGCCAAGTTGATATATTGACCAGTAAGAATCATGGATGGTGTTGAATCATTTTCCTGATCTGTGCGAAATTCAAGTTGTATGTTTTTATAGGTTCCTTGTGGAATATCATAAACAACAACGGGGTCAGAACCGCCCGTTGCTAGATTAAGATTTGAATTCGGGTGATTGGTGAAATCAACATTACCGCCTTGCTTTCTGCTCCCCGTGAAATGCACTTCAGTCAACCGGAAATTTCCGCCGGTAAAATGCAAACCGGACGGGGTGGTTCCTTCGTTCACTGAAAAGGAAAAATTGGCCTTGGTTGTTTGCTTCCATTTCTTTCCACATGATGAGAAAACAGTGGCAAATAAAATGATTGGCAGTAAGAAAATATTTTTCAATAGTATTCGTTTCATGACGTTTGGGTTATACTCTGTATGTCCAATTTAGTTTCTCTTTTCAATTATCTTAACAATTAGATGCCCTGCACTTTCTGATAAGACGAAATTGTAGGAGGAAAGGTTGTACAATATTGGGACTTATTCAGACGCAGAGGGAATTATAAACTGGTAATTTGCCATTATTTGGAATCTTTGGCTTTGGCCAAAGTGTTTTCCCCTGTTTTAAGGCCTATGCCTTAAAGATTAGTACAACAGGGGTATTGTCAATGAATTTTAACGTCTGATGCGACCGATACGAAATGGCAAAAACACCCTGAGTATTTTCAAGGTGTGAAGGCATTGAATAATAAAATAAATAATAAAAAGGTCAATCCAATTCACAGATTCTGCATTCAAATCGCGCAAGAATTCCTGCCTAAAAGATTGTAACCATTCAATATTAAATCACCAATTTGTTTTTCTTAAGGGCCAATCTCATCCTCAGATTCTGCATTCAAATCGCGCAAGAATTCCTGCTTAAGAGATTGTAACCATTCAATAACCAATCAGCAATTATTATTTCATAAAAAGATCAATCCCATCAACAGATTCTGCTTCCAAAACGTGCACGAATTCCTGAGAAAAAGATTGTAACCATTCACCAACATTATTATGTGGAATATATTTCACACCTTCGTCGAACGCATTTTCACTATCCACATCATTCAATAATAATCCCATTTTTTGATTGCCATCTTTTAAAAAGATTCTGGCCAATTCACCACTTGTATTTGTTGTATTCATTTTCATGATTTTCTAAGACAAAGCTAGTAGGGCAATATTATGCCAGCGTTAAGGCCAGATCAAGTCCTGATAATCAAATAGTCTGCCAATCCGACACATTTTTACCAGTGGCACAGCTCTTGATTACCTTTAGGCGTGCAGAAAATATCCCGGCATTTTATACTGTTCAAAGAACTCTTTCCATTCACCTTTGTGGCGATCATCTGGTTGGTTCAACTTGCGCAGGCGTTTTTGCAAGAGGATTGGAGTTATTATTCACTTTATCCAAGAAGTATTCACGGTCTTATTGGTATTCTCACAGCGCCATTGTTGCATGCTGGTTGGGGACATTTGATTGGTAATACACTTCCTTTACTTGTTCTCAGTTATTTGCTTTTCAATTCCTATAGGGAAATTGCAGGAAAAATTTTCTGGATGACATTTTTTCTCAATGGAATTCTGCTCTGGCTTTTTGCAAGAGAAGCTTTTCATCTTGGAGCAAGCGGATTGGTATACGGACTCGCCTCTTTTTTATTG
>CAIQQJ010000070.1 GCA_903873905.1 uncultured Flavobacteriales bacterium | reverse complement strand
CCATCCATAATCATGTTGAAACCACGAATCGTTTCTTCAATAGGAACCAACACACCTTTCAAACCTGTGAACTGTTCAGCCACATGGAAAGGTTGAGAAAGGAAACGTTGAACCCTACGAGCACGAGAAACGGTAAGTTTATCTTCTTCAGAAAGTTCATCCATTCCAAGAATTGCGATGATATCTTGTAATTCTTTGTAACGCTGTAATGTCAATTTTACGCGTTGTGCTGTATCGTAGTGTAGATTTCCAACAATTGCTGCCGTAAGGATTCGTGAAGTGGAATCCAATGGATCAACCGCTGGATAAATTCCTAACTCCGCAATTTTACGTGACAATACTGTTGTTGCATCTAAGTGAGCGAATGTTGTAGCAGGCGCTGGATCGGTCAAGTCATCCGCAGGAACATAAACTGCTTGTACAGATGTAATGGAACCACGTTTTGTAGAAGTGATTCGCTCTTGCATGGCTCCCATTTCAGTTGCAAGTGTTGGCTGATATCCAACCGCTGAAGGCATACGACCTAAAAGCGCAGATACTTCAGAACCAGCTTGTGTGAAACGGAAAATATTGTCAATGAAGAAAAGGATATCGCGTCCACCTGATTTCTCATCACCATCACGGTAATATTCTGCAAGTGTCAATCCGGAAAGAGCAACACGTGCACGTGCTCCAGGAGGCTCATTCATTTGTCCGAAAACAAGTGTGGCTTGTGATTTCGCCAATTCTGCCATATCTACTTTGGTGAGATCCCATCCGCCTTTTTCCATCGAATGTTTGAACTCATCACCATATTTAATAACGCCTGATTCGATCATTTCACGGAGAAGGTCATTTCCTTCACGTGTACGCTCACCAACACCTGCGAAAACCGAAAATCCGGAGTAACCTTTCGCGATGTTATTGATAAGTTCCATGATCAATACGGTCTTTCCAACACCAGCACCACCGAACAAACCGATTTTTCCACCTTTGGAATACGGCTCGATCAAGTCAATTACCTTGATTCCTGTGAAAAGAACTTCGTTCGCTGTAGAAAGATCTTCGAAACGTGGAGGGTTTCTGTGAATGGAATATCCGCCTTCTTTTCCTACTGTTCCAATTCCGTCAATTGCTTCACCAACAACGTTGAAAAGTCGTCCGCGAATTTGTTCACCGATTGGCATACGGATAGGAGAACCCGTTGCAACTACTTCCATTCCACGTGATAAGCCGTCAGTTGAATCCATCGCGATGGTTCGGACAGTGTCTTCTCCAACGTGTTTCTGACATTCGAGAATTACTTGTGCGCCGTTTGGTTTGGTAACAATAAGAGCGTCCAGAATATTCGGCAGTTTCCCGCCATTTTCGCTGAAACTCACATCGATAACTGGACCGATAACCTGGGCAATTTTTCCGTTTTGCATAATGAGGATTTGTATTTCTTAAATTTCGGTGCAAAAATAGCAAGTTTATTAGTGAAATGATTCCAACTTGTTAATAATTATGGAGAAAAAGTTGATGTGCTGATGTATTGATATGCCGATATGCTGATGAAAAGCGGAAATAGTTGACGAGTTGGTGTATTTATGCGATGAACTAAGAAAGAGAAATTTTGGATTGGTTTTTTGATGAATCGAAAGATAATTGTCTAGTCCTGACTGAAACGGTTACCCCGCATTCCGGCACAACTAGGTGTCATTTTTAATGAAATTTTCCTTTGACGGAAGCGGAGTAATAGTGGAAGGCAGGACAGAAGAAACTTTACTGAACCTTTTGTTCCGCTCCTAATCGATAGTGTTATTCCTACATTTGCAATCCTTCTATGAAAGTTTACAAGCATATTGATGAATTCATTGCAGCAAACAATCCTGTGGTTACAACGGGGACTTTTGATGGCGTGCATTTGGGACATCAACAGATTCTTTCAAGATTGAAAGAGACGGCGAAAAAATGTGATGGTGAAACGGTGTTGCTGACCTTTTTTCCGCATCCGAGAATGGTTTTATTTCCCGATTATAAACCTTTGTTGTTGAATTCGCTCGAGGAGAAAATTCAATTGTTGGAAAATGCGGGGATTGATCATTTGATTGTACATCCTTTTGATCGGGAATTTTCCTTGTTGAGTTCCAAGGAATTCATTTCGAAAATTTTGGTGGAAAAATTGCATACCAAAAAATTGGTGATTGGATATGATCATCATTTTGGGAATAATCGCGAAGGAACATTCGAACATTTGAAAAAGTTTGGTCCGATTTATGGATTTGATGTGGAGGAAATTCCTGCGAAGGAAGTGGAAAATACCAGTGTGAGTTCAACCAGAATTCGAGAAGCATTAATGAGCGGAAACGTGGAAGTTGCTGCGTCATTTTTAGGATACAATTATCAGTTGACAGGAACTGTTGTGAAAGGGCGAATGATTGGACGTTCAATTGATTTTCCAACTGCGAATGTGATGGTGAATGATTTTTATAAATTAATTCCAAGCGACGGTGTTTATGCTGTTTGGGTGAAACGTGGAAACGAAAAAATGAAAGGCATGCTCAACATCGGAATGCGCCCGACGGTAAATGGAAAAGAACGCACAATAGAAGTTAATATCCTTGATTTCAATGGCGATCTTTACGGTGAAAGCCTTACCTTGGAGTTTGCAAAACGATTGCGCGATGAGCAGAAGTTTGATGGAATCGAATCCTTGAAAAAACAATTGCTGGCGGATCGAGAAGAGACAAAAAAAATACTGACAACTGATTATTAAATGAGATTTTCCCTTTCAATATTATTTCTCTTAACGCTGACGTTTTCTTCCGTTGACCGACTTCGTGCGCAAGAGGGAATTCAAAATAATTTATATCCGCTTCGCGATTCCATCACACTCGATACCATGATCGGTTATACCGATTTGGCGGCAGCTATGCGGGAGCCTGAAAAAGTGGTAAAACTTGTTTTGCGTAAGGAGAAATACAAGGAATTTCCAAAGGAAATTTGGAGTTTTCCAAATCTTCAATACTTGGATTTAAGTAAAAACCAAATCACGGAATTCCCAGATTCATTGGGAAAATTGAAAAGTTTGCAAGTGCTTCACCTGTCAAAAAACAAAATTGAAGCGCTGCCTCGTGAGTTGGGCGATTGTCAGAATTTGGTGTTACTTGATATCAATCAGAATGAACTGACCATGCTTCCTCCCCAAATTGGTAAGTTGAAAAAATTGAAATACCTCGATTTGTGGTCCAACAGCATCAGCATTTTCCCTGATGAATTAAAGGACATTTCGGATAATCTCAAAGTAATGGATCTGCGTGTTATTCTCATCAATTACTCCGTGCAAGATCGACTCCACAAATTATTGCCGAATACCTTGATTTATATGGACGCGCCGTGTCATTGCAATCAATAAAAAAAGTGACAAGGGACAGGTGACTGGTGACAAGGGCGAGGGACGAGTAGGTTTCCATATTTTTTTAATCGGTAATTGGTAATTGAATAATCTGTAATCATTTTGGCGTGCCCCCAATCCCAACAGAATTGTTGGGAGGGTCGGGCTTTCCGCGCTACACGGTAGCTTGCTTCAATCCCTCACGCAAATAAATAAAAATACCACAGCGTCACAGCGACACAGAAAAAATCCAATCACCCTTATTTCGCCGCGGATTACACGGATTTTTTGAGTGGTTTTAATGAACAAATACCCAATCACTTCATCACTTCATTCCTTCATCACCAATCACCAATCTCTAAAATTTCAAATCAATCATTCCCAAAATATTTATTCCTGCTTGGGGATAGAAATAATTGAAGTATTGCGTTCCGCCATAAATGTATCCGTAGGAATATCCATTGGAAGAATATTTTGTGTTGAACAAATTATTGATGAGAATGGATGTTGTGATTTCCTTGAAGAATTTGGGTTTGAAAGCATAACTCAATCGTAAATTGGTAATGGCATAAGCATCCAACTTTCTCGAATCGCTTGAAGTATTGTCGAGATATTGTTGGCCAACATATTTTTCGGTGAGTGTTGCGCTGAAACCTTTTTCACATTTGTAAGTGAGCGATGCGGCTGAAATAATGGAAGGTGAAAAGGCAATGTCGGTATTGGTGTAGATGTTTATCACTTGTCCGCCATTATCATAATCATCCAAATATTCCAAATAGTTTTTGATTTTGTTCCGACTGTAAGTTGCATTCGCAGCAAAAGAAAGCGATTTGCAAATTTTATACCCAGCTTCCAATTCTATTCCTGCACGATATGAATTCGGAACGTTCACGCGCGTGTATGCACCCACATCATTTACTTTCCCTGTCAATACAAGTTGATTGATGTAATTCATATAATACAGGTTCACACCAATTAGAAGTTTGTTGCTATTGAATTTCCATCCTGCTTCATTGTCATAAAGAATTTCAGCAAGCGGACGACTGTTGATGCTTGAATTCACATAATCATCACGATTCGGTTCTTTATGCGCGGTGCTGAAGGAATAGTAAACTTGGTTTTTATCATTGACACGGAATGTTGCACCGGCTTTCGGATTGAAGAAATTCAATTTCGCATTAGAAGGCAAGAGATTTCCCAAGGTATCAGGTCCTGTGAAATGATAATTCACCATTCGGAATTGCAGGTCGGCAAAAAGATTTATTTTTTCTGTTGCCTGGTAATTCATTCGTGCAAAAATATTCGCATCGAGTTTGCGCGCGTATTGCGATTCATAACGATAAACACTTGGCGTTCCTACTGGCAAATGTTGCGCCCAGACAATTTCATTGTAATGTTGTCCTTCATAATTGTTTGTAGCGCCTCCAATCAATAATTCTGTTTTTTTATGACTATCGTAGTGCGCGCCATAAGTAATTCCGTAAAACCAATTGTCCAAATACAAACGACGTACTAAATCTGTCGAAGCGCTTCCGGTATCCAAACCATAACTGGAAAGTAAATCGGCTTGACGGAATTCTTCATAATAACCTTTTCCTTTTGTTGCATGCAATGCGGCGTTGAATGTCCAGTTATCCGTTGCACGTGCGAGGCAATGCAGTTGGTAATAGTCTTGTTGGTAATTGTCGGTTTCATTATCATAATAATGTACCGCACCAGTTGCATCATAATACAACCCTGCGGCATTGAACGTGCGATTTCCGGTTTTAAGGGAATCTTCAGGAACGCCATACCAACACTGATATGTTTTTTCGGTTCCTGAAAAAGCAATTGCCTTGACCGAAACATTCTTTCCATACCACCCTCCCGATAAATACCAAGAACGCAAATCGGATGAACCGCGATCAATATATCCATTGGAATTCATTCGTGATAATCGAGCATCAAATGCCCAACCGTTATTTAATAATCCGGTTCCACCTTTCATGGTGGTGCGGAAGGTATTGAACGAACCACCTGAACTCATGATTTCTCCATATGGTTTTGTTTGCACTCCATCCGTTTGCATATTTATTGATCCTCCAAATGCACCTGCGCCATTGGTAGAAGTTCCTGCACCGCGTTGCACCTGAATATTGTCAGTGGAAGAAACAACATCGGGAAGATCCACCCAATACGTTCCTTGCGATTCCGCATCATTGACAGGAATTCCATTGATGGTAACATTCACGCGTGAGTTGTCGGATCCTCGAATGCGAATTCCGGTGTAGCCAACACCAGTTCCTGCGTCGGAAGTCGTTACAACGGAAGGAAGTTGATCCAATACGTAGGGAAGATCTTGGCCAAAATTGTTTTTTTGCAAATCTTCTTTTGAAAGTGTGGTGTAGGCTGTTGCAGAATTTTCATTGGCGCGCGTTCCATTAACAACAATTTCCTCCAATGTTTTTCCAGGCTTTAATGTCACTGCTATAGTTTCCTTATGTGGAATCGAAACGCATGCCGTATCGGTTTCATAACCGACGTAACTGAATGTCAAGCAGCAATTTTCTCCGAGAATATTTTTAATGGAGAAGTTTCCATCCGCATCTGAAATGGTGCCACGAAAAGTTCCATTTAATTTGACAACGACAAAGGGTAATTCTTTCCCAGTAATTTCATCGGTGATTTTTCCACTCACATCATTTTGTGCAACTGCAAGAATCGGCAAAACCATAATGGCAGCCAAAAATTTAAAAATAGTTTTCATTCTAATTTCCCTTTGCGATTTACAATGATGAATAATATTCACCTGTTGATGTAAACCAATTTCCCTACGCAAGAATTACCTTGATCAGGTGCGCGGTTAACAGCATTTTGAGATACTGTCTCCGCAGGGTATTTTCTCAGTCCTGAAAAAATCAGAACACCCCTTTGAGGATCGGTGCAAATGTATAAAAAAAGGGACAAGGGACAGGGGACATGTGACAAGGGGAGATATTCTTTTTTTAGGGGACAGGGGACATGTGACAAGGGGAGATATTCTTTTTTTATTTTTCTTTTTGCGTGAGGGATAGAAGAGGAAAGCCCGGATCCCCCCAATCCCAACAATGCTGTTGGGAGGGTTGGGAGAGGACTTGGAACGAATAGCCCGACCCGACGTAGGAGGGGCACGCCCTAATTATAAAGAGGCATGCATTTTTTTTTTAATTGGAAATCGGCAATTACCAAATTTTCCTAAAGTGACTTCTGTGGAGGAAATTATTTTTATTCTGCGAAATGTTTCTTGACGGCGTTTATTCCATTCAACAAGCGTGCTTCATGTCTACCAAAAATAATTTCATACTTCAAATTATTTTCATCCAAGACACGTTTGTACCAGTTGAAAAAATAATCCCTTCGTTGAGAATTTACTCTGACAGGATCCGCAACCCATGGAAGATCGTTTGAAGTCAACAGGTATAAATCATACTGATGTTCTTTTACTTGCTGATTGATCCAATCGGGAGAGAATCCGAAAACATCTTCACACCACACTTGCGCAACGATGAATTCCGTGTCGGTAAATAAAAAATGATTTGAGATAGTGGAAAGTCGTTCTTCCTCTAGCAATTGGTGTTTTTGAATTTCAATAATATCCTCAACCGAATAATTACCAGGGTGCGCAGACATGTATTCGCGTGCATACTCTGACACCCAAGTTGTGTGGAAATGCAACGCCAGTGAACGTGCCAGTGTGGTTTTTCCAGTGCTTTCTGCGCCAAGAATGGCTATGCGGCGGATGACTTCAGGGCTTTTCTCCATTTAATGAATCCGTAAATTGCGATGAAGGTATAAATCAAATTGAGAATGGATGTAGAGGGTAGTTCGCGCATCCAATAAATGATTACATAAGCAGCGTCAATGACAATCCAGAAAATCCAATTCTCAAGAATTTTTCGAGTGGTTAAATAGGTTGCGACCAAACTAAACGAAGTTAATGCTGCATCAAAGTAGGGGACAGGAGAGTCGGTATGATCGTGTGCGATTTTTCCGAGAATAAATGTTCCTGTAATTCCGACAAGCAGGGCAATGGCGAGTCCGGAAATTTTCAAGTGGTGCAAAACACTTCCTGAATTTTTATTGGTGGCACCCTTGATCCAAACGTACCATCCGTATATTCCAATGAGCACATAATACAAACTCAGCCAGGAATCGAGATAGAGTTTGGCTTTGTAATTTATTAGAATATAAATTGCTGCACTGATAATTCCGAAAAACCAACACCAAACATTTTCCTTGGCTGCAAGGATTACATAAAGAAGAGCTGTAATAATTGCAATCCATTCCATCACGGAAGTGGATTTTGCTGCTTGAAGAATTGTTTCTGAAAAGTTTTCCAGAATCATGCCTTTGTGGATTTCAATGCAAGGCATTCTTCCACAATTTTGCAGAATTCCTCCAGCGGTTTTTCTTTTTTCCAAATTCCACTGTAAAAAATCATTCCTGAAAATCCGAGTTCAAAACAGGTTTTCACATTTCCTGAATTTGTTCCGCCCCTTGCAATTATTGGGGTGCATGATTTTGCAATGGCCGCCCGCAAACTGTGTTCATTATACCCGGCATTGAATTTTTCACTGAGCGCATCGAATATTGTTCCCAATAAAACGTAATCGTATTTTTTATTGTTTTGGTAAATGCCAGAAAGTTTGTGAAAGGAAGTTGTAACAATAACTCCAGGATGTCGCATTTTTATCATGCGCAATCGAAACCAGTTTCTGATTTTATGTTTCAGGTGTTCGCGCGTTAAATGAATTCCTTTCAAATTATATTTTTTTGCGAGCCCATGGTGACTGTGAATGACTATTCGGTTATGAAAATGTGCGGGAATAGAATTCAGGTAATCTCGCATTTCATTGGTTGACATGGAGGGTTTCCGTAAATGAAAAATTTCCAATCCGTGCTCAAACAATTGTGTAACTGTTTTTGTTTCCGTTTCGGAAGTTTTAGAGGGGGAAATGACAATTATTTTCATACTTTATTTAAAGAATTAAGTGCTCCTGAAAATTCCTTTAATAATACAGGGTTTTCTTCAAGAACATTTCCAATTACAATAACATCAGCACCTGCACGACAACGTTCTATTATTTCAGATTTTGTTTTTATTCCACCTCCAGTAATAATTGGAATTGTGATATTTTTTCTCACTGTTTCAATCATTTCCACTGGCACAGGAAACATTGCACCGCTTCCCGCTTCCAGATAAATCAATTTCATTCCCAATTGTTCACCAGCCAATGCAGTTAATGCCGCAATGGATTTTTTGTCACGCGGAATAGGTTGTGTATTGCTGATATAACTGACTGCCGTTGGAGCGCCACTTTCAATAAGCATATATCCAGTGGAAATTATTTCGAGGCCACTTTTATGAATGATTCCTGCCGCAGCAACGTGTCGGCCAATAAGCAACTCGGGATTTCTGCCAGAGATTACTGAAAGTAAAAGTAGCGCATCTGCCGTTGAAGAAATCTGCATTTCATTTCCGGGAAATAAAATTATTGGAAGCGAAGAAGATGCACGAATTTGCTGAATGCATTTTTCAAGTTTTCCTTCGCTCAAGAGACTTCCACCTACAAAGAAAAAATCGGGTGGAAAAAGTTTTGCTTGAGAAAGAAGTTCAGAAAGTTTTTCGATTTTGTCGGGGTCAATCAATACGGCAAGGCTTTTTTTCCCTTGCGCGCGTTGCTGGAGAAGCAAATCATAAATCGCTTTCATTGCCCGTGCTGCTCTGTCCATGCAAGCATACAATCCTGAAATCGTTCGTAGTGAACATTAATGCTAAACGATTTACCACTTTTTGTAAGCGTTGCGCTAGTAATACCTGATATAGTGGGATTAAGCTGGTGAACAAATATATCTGTTTTTAGTGAAATATTCTTTTCGCCATTAACTTTATAAATGGCTTCTTTTACGCACCAATAAACATGTAAGCGTTCGATTGTAGGTTCTTGTAATGCAAAAGGTAGTTCTTCATCTGATAGAAACCGAACGGCAATTTTTTCAATTTTGGGTCGAATGGTTTCAATGTCAATTCCACATTTATTTTCATCGATCATCATCGCAATTAATTTTCCAGAATGCGAAAGTGAAATGTGCATATTTTTTTTATCTGGAAACGGCTTTCCATTTTCATCATAAATAATTTTTGAGCCTGGAATTAATGTGTGAAGCAACAAGCGCGAGGCAAGAAATTGTGTTCTTCTAAAGGGATGAGAAAAGGATTTTAGTTGTTCCAATTCCAAATGATCGGCTGGATAACTTCCCGTCAGTTCTGCCTCAGTTTCCAAAACTTCCCAAATTCCCAATGTTGCTGTTGGTGAAATTTCTCTCTTGTGAATCAGTGGCATTTGTTGTGATTTGTTGTAAAAATACGCGCTAAAACCAACAACCTGCTATTTTTCTCGTCCCAATTCTCGCGTCCCTCATCTCTTTTACTTAATTTTGCAGTCCAAATTAAAACTTTCAAAATGAGCAACGTTACTACAGAAAAACAAATGAAATACAAAGTCAAAGATATTGCCCTTGCTGAGTGGGGAAGAAAAGAAATTAGACTAGCTGAGGATGAAATGCCGGGGCTTATGTCTTTACGTACTGAATTCGGTGGTTCTAAGCCATTAAAGGGAGCCCGTATTGCCGGTTGTCTTCACATGACTATTCAAACTGCTGTACTCATTGAAACATTAGTTGAATTAGGTGCTGAAGTTACCTGGTCCTCTTGCAACATTTTCTCTACACAAGATCATGCTGCTGCTGCAATTGCTGCTGCAGGAATTCAAGTTTACGCTTGGAAAGGAATGAGTGCAGAAGAATTTGATTGGTGTATTGAACAAACTCTTTGGTTCGGAGATGATCGTAAACCATTGAACATGATTTTAGATGACGGCGGTGATTTAACCAACCTAGTTTTCGATAAATTCCCTGAACTTGCAAAAGGAATCAAAGGACTTTCTGAAGAAACAACAACAGGCGTTCACCGTTTACACGAGCGTATGAAAAATGGAACACTTTTAGTTCCTGCAATTAACATCAATGATTCTGTTACCAAATCGAAATTCGATAATAAATATGGTTGCCGTGAATCATTGGTTGATGCAATTCGTCGTGCTACTGATTTGATGCTTGCAGGTAAAGTTGCCGTAGTTGCTGGTTATGGTGATGTTGGAAAAGGCTCTGCACAATCCTTGAGCTCTCAACATGTTCGTGTTATCGTGACTGAAATCGATCCAATTTGTGCTTTACAAGCTGCAATGGATGGTTATCAGGTAATGAAAATGGATAACGCAGTAAAACTTGCTGACATTATTGTAACAACCACTGGTAATAAGGACATTGTTGTGGATCGTCATTTCAAATCGATGAAGCACAATGCAATCGTTTGTAACATCGGCCACTTCGATACAGAAATCGACATGGCTTGGTTGAATAAAAATTACGGCAATTCAAAAGATGTTATCAAGCCACAAGTTGATAAATATACAATCGACGGAAAAGACATTATTGTCCTTGCCGAAGGTCGTTTAGTAAACTTGGGTTGTGCTACAGGACATCCATCTTTTGTAATGAGTAATTCATTCACCAACCAAACACTTGCTCAATTAGAGTTGTGGTTGCATACTGACAAATACGAGAAAAAAGTTTACACACTTCCAAAACATCTTGATGAAAAAGTTGCACGCTTGCACCTTGGAAAGGTCGGAGTGGAATTGGATGTATTGTCGAAAGAACAAGCTGATTACATTGGTGTAAAAGTGGATGGTCCTTATAAAACAGATGAGTATCGTTACTAGATTACCAATTTCCAATTGATAAAAAAGGAGATCTTATTCATTAAGATCTCCTTTTTACATTATCACTTTTATGCAATTGATATTGGGAATAACTAGATTAATAAATCAGTTTGTCACCCGTAAAGTTGTTCCATCGAATGTGCATTTGAATTGCCTCAATGGAATAACTGCTGGCCCAGCAATTGTACTTCCGTCACTCAATAAGAATTGAGAAGAACAACTGACATCTTTTAGTATTATGTTGTTTGTAGTATCAACGCTTACAAATGAAGTTGACTCTTCCGGTTTGTAAGGGCAAGTTCGATCATAAGAAACAAATTCATTAATGCCTTTTCTGTAAACCACAACTCCACGATTGCCACCGTCATAATATTTCCATCCGCCAACTGTTGTCAAGCCAATATTCTGCGGATCATTTACATAAATCGTGAGATTAATATAAACGTTCGGCACATATTGGTGTTCTTTTTTGCAAGTTGAAAAAAAAAGAATCGCCGATAAAAATAAAATGGGTTTCAATACTCGCATGAATCAAAGTTAGGAAACTGTTTGTCGCGGCACATATTTTGAGGTTAAAAGCGTAAATTTGTAAACATGATCAAGTATAAAATTAGACGAGTTTTGGCATTGTTGGTTGCCTGTACATTTTTGCCACTTTTTGTAATGGCTCAATCCGATGGTGGTGGAACTTCCGGTACAACAGGAAATACAGAAGGAGCAAAGACACCTGATAGCAAGATCGATCGAAAAAAAGCAAAACTTGCATGGAAGAAAAATCGCAAGCAGCAAATGAGCGATGCGGAATCAAAAAAAGAATACAATAAAAAATACAATACTAAAAAAACGCGCAAAAGAATGAAGAAAGCGGAGAAGAAAGCGCAGAATAATAATGATCATAAAGGGCAATCTTTTCTCGTCCGCTGGTGGCACAAAATATTTCATTGACCACTTATTGGTTCCTTACGACCAAATATCGCCGCTTATTAGCCACAAGTTAATTTGACTGATTTTTCATTAGCATCTCTTAACACTTTGACTATATTTGATTATTCATCGTTCTTTAATTTTTCAAAAACAAAAACCCGACAGTTCTCCAAAATTTCATGGAAAACTGCAAAAAAGTGTTCAGTTAAGATTCTCAAAAGGATCGAAAACTGAGAAACAGAATGGCGACAACATAATCCCACATTAAATCGCCTCCGCTGCAACATCCCCCCGCAGCGGGTTTATGCTCGAAATAAATTGTTAATTATGGAAGGAATTTCCTTCTCTGTTGCTGATTTTCAGTGCTTCAGAGGTGTTTTTGGACATGTAAATTTATGTTAAAACTAAATTTGCTATTCGGAAATAAAACTTTCTATATTTACCGACCTAAATTGCTCGTTCTATACAACATCACGAAACAGAATTATTATGCTGCGAAAAATCTACTTTGTTCTTGCTATCCTATTAGCTGGTGTTACTGTCTCTACTGCTCAAAGCGGTGGCGGTATCAAAGGAAAAGTTATTGATAAAGCTACCCGCGAAGGAATTCCTTTTGCCGTTGTCACTGTTTCTATGAATGGTGTCACCGCAGGAGGTACCCAAACTGATCTTGATGGAGAGTTTCAAATAAAACCACTTGCTGCAGGTGTTTATATTGTGAAAATTCAATATACAGGATATCAATCTGTAGAGCAAAAAGGTGTAATCGTTTCCGATTTGAAAACAACATATTTGATTGGTGCAAACCAAATCGAACTTTCGGCAACCAGTGTTACGATGACTACAGTTGAAATTGTAGAATACAGAGAGCCTCTTATTGATCCAGATACAAAGTCAGGTGGAACGGTAACTCGCGAGGAATTCCTTGCAATGCCTTCAAAAAACATTAATTCCGTTGCTTCAACTACAGCAGGTGTATATCAAGCGGATGAAGGCGCAGCCCTTAATATGCGTGGTATGCGTGATGGAGGAACAGCTTATTTTATTGATGGACAACGAGTAATCGGTTCTGCAAATCTTCCTCAACAATCCATTGAACAAGTAACCGTAATTACGGGTGGTGTTCCTGCTCAATTTGGTGATGCAACAGGTGGAGTTATTAATATTACAACACGTGGACCTCAAAGTCAGTATTTCGGTGGTGTGGAATTAATTACTTCCGAAGTTCTTGACAAATTCGGATACAACTTCGTTGGTTTTAGCGTTGGTGGTCCAATTTGGATGAAAAAAGATGCAGCTGATACAACAGGTGCAACAAAACGCCCAGTGCTAGGATTTATCCTTTCAGGTGAAGGTAGCATGGAAAAAGATCCTGATCCTTCTGCTATTGGAACTTATAAATTGAATGATTCAACTTTACATAATCTGGAGGTTAATCCTCTTCGACCAGCACCAAATGGCGCAGGATTTGTTCGTAATGCAGAATTTGTCCATGCTGATCAACTTGAAAAAATTAAGGCACGTCAGAATGTAGCTTCACGAACACTTCGTTTGAATGCAAAAATAGATTTCAAGCCTACTGAAAATTTAAATATTACTGTTGGAGGATCGATCGATTATAATAATCGTCATGACTACGTTTATGAATATGCGATTTACAACCCTTCCAATAACCCAATGGTAAATGAAAATACTTGGCGGGTTTATGCGCGACTGACACAACGTTTTGGTGCACAAGGCGCAGGTGCTGCAAAATCCACCTCGAATATTAAGAATGCTTTCTATACTCTTCAGGTTGGTTATACCAAATACAAAAGGGTTACCCAAGATGACACACACAAAGACAAGTATTTCGATTATGGCCATATCGGAACATTCCATCAATATAAAACTAGAACATTCGCTCCTGGTTCAGTAATAATTGGTGGTGATACATTGCTGGGTTTTGTTCAATCAGCTTATTCTGATTCTGCGCTAACATTCACTCCAACTTATGTTGACGTAAATGGAAATACAGTGGATTCTCCAAATCCACTCGAATCCAATTATACCAGTTACGTTTTCGATAACTTGAATGGAAATGTTATCAACGGATCTGAAGTTCAAAATAATCTTGGTCTGTTAAATGGCGATCGTCCTGGTAACGTTTATTCAATTTGGTACAATACCGGTCGTCAGTATAATGGTTATAGTATCGATGATAAGACACAATTCCAGATTTCAACCAGTTTCTCTGCGGATATCAAGGATCATGCAATTCAAGTTGGTTTTGAATTTGAACAAAGAGCTGAAAGAGGTTATGCCTTATCTCCTTTGAATCTTTGGGATCGCATGCGTCAACTTGCAAATTATCATCTTACTCAATTGGATCTTGCAAATCCACAACAGGTTAATTTTGGTACTTACGATGCTTTCCTTTACAATCGTTATTACGATGCCAATCAGCAAAAATATTTTGATAAACAACTTCGCGCAAAACTTGGAATGCCAATTAACAGTACTGATTGGATTGATATTGATTCATACGGACCAGATTTCTATACGCTTGATATGTTCAGTGCTGATGATATGCTTCTTGATGGAAACAATATCGTAAGCTATTTTGGTTATGATCATACAGGAAAACGTCAAAATGGAACAGCTTCATTTGACGATTTCTTTACCAAACTTGATGCGAATGGAAATTTTGCCAGAACAATACCTGCATTCCGTCCAATCTACATGGCTGGTTATATCCAAGATCATTTCGATTTTAAAGACATCAAGTTTAACGTAGGTCTTCGAATTGACCGATTCGATGCAAATCAAAAGGTTTTGAAAGACAAATATCTTTTCTATGAAGCCTTAACTGTAAAAGAGGTCAACGGAACACTCAATCAATCTGGGTCACATCCTACAAACATGGGTGAAGATTATGTTGTTTATGTTGATCAAAATCCAACTCCAAATTTTATTACTGGATATCGTAATGGTAATGTTTGGTATGATTCACATGGAAATGAAATTCAAGATCCTGCACTTATTGCAAATGCAGGTGGTGGACAAATCAAACCTTACTTGCTCGATCCTTCTCAAACATCTGTGAGTTCTAAAGCATTCAAGGATTATCAACCACAGCTGAACTTCATGCCACGTATCGCTTTTGCGTTCCCAATATCTGAAGAAGCTAACTTCTTCGCACATTATGATGTATTGACACAACGCCCAACCGATGGTTACCGCTTAGATCCAATTCAGTATTACTACATCGCAAACCGCGTTGGATTGTTCAATAATAATCCTGATTTGAAACCACAACGTACAACTGATTATGAACTTGGTTTCACACAAACATTAAGCGCAAAGAAAAATTCTGCGATTACGCTTTCTGCTTTCTACCGTGAATTCAGAAACATGATTCAGGTTGTTGCTGTGAATTATGCTTATCCAGTTAACTACTTGACCTACGGAAATATTGACTTTGGAACTGCAAAAGGTTTCACAGTTGCTTATGACCTTCGTCGCACAGGTGGTGTTCAGTTGACGGCTAGTTACACACTTCAATTTGCTGACGGTACAGGATCAGGTGCAGGTGAAGCAGCATCATTGATTTCTTCAGGACAACCAAACCTTCGTACAACTATTCCGCTTGACTTCGATCAACGCCATGCTGTTGTAGCCAACGTTGATTACCGTTTCGGATCTGGTGCAAATTACCATGGACCTGTTTGGACCCGTAAGCATCCAAAAGCAAATCAGAGTCCTTCGTTGCGTATTCTTGATAATGTTGGTGCAAATATGGTATTCCGTGCAGGTTCAGGTACACCTTATACAAAACAATCCAATGTTACTCCGGAAGGTCAGTTTGGTGTTGCAAGTCGTTCAAATCTTCAGGGATCAGTTAATGGTTCCCGTCTACCATGGCAGGTTCGTATGGATCTTCGAATTGACAAAGATGTTGACCTTCATTGGGGAGGAAATCCAACATCTGGAGCTCCTGAAAAAATGGCAAGTTTGAATATTTATCTGCAGGTTCTAAATGTGCTTAACACAAAAAACATTCAAAATGTTTACAAGTACACAGGAAATGCTGCTGACGATGGTTATTTGAACGCAGCTGAAACGCAATCATTGATTAATGCTCAGAATGATTCACAATCTTTCCGTGATCTTTATAATGTGAAAATTAATAATCCTAATAACTATAGCATCCCACGTCGTATCCGCATTGGTGTGATGTTGGATTTTTAATCAGACGGCATGATTTTTTTCCAATACAGAAAAGAAAAATTGTAAAACAAAAAGAATTAAAATGAAAATCAAGCGTCAAATTATCGCTCTGCCCCTTGCAGCAATCCTATTCTTTGCTATTTCTGCAAACGCTCGGGAAAACGGAGCAACCGGTCATCGTCAGACTAACCCTGCCAATAACCGTGGCAACACGCAAGATCAGTTGGCTTCTTCCTGCACGCCGGCTTCAGCCAAAACTGATTTGGATATTAATAATGTTCGTACTACTATCTTGTCTGGTGGTGATATGTGGTGGAATTTGACTTCAGCTAAATATGAAGTTCCTAAAGGAGGTGGAGCTCACTCCATTTTTGCTGGAGCCCTTTGGGTTGGCGGTCTTGATGCGGGTGGACAATTGAAAGTTGCCGCAATGACATATCGTCAAACAGGTAATGACTTCTGGCCTGGTCCTTTAGATACTTCAACTGTATCCATTGATGGAGCAACATGTACAGCTTTTGATAAGCATTGGAAAATCACAAGAAAAGATGTAGAAGATTTTTCACTCTACACTCAAAATCTTGCACCTTCTGGTTATTCAGTTCCGCTTGTAATTCAGAATTGGCCTGGAAATGGTGATCCAACTCTTGGGCAAGGTCATTATCTGGCTCCGTTCGTGGATGTTGACGGTGATGGATATTACAGTTGGTCTGCGGGAGATTATCCTGCCTATGATTTGAACGGAAGTTTGGGATGTTCAAAATTCCAATTGTTCGGGGATCAATGTCTGTGGTGGGTTTTCAACGACAAAGGAAATATTCACTCTGAAACCGGTGCAGCAGCCATCGGACTTGAAATTCATGCACAAGCTTTCGCGTTCTCAACTAACGACGAAATCAATAACATGACTTTCTATCAATACAAAATTATCAATCGGTCTACTGTTTCCATGAATAATACTTATTTCGGACAATGGACAGATTCCGATCTAGGTGCTTATGATGATGACTATGTTGGATGTGATGTAAAGCGCGGACTTGGATACACCTATAATGGTGATGCAAATGATGGAGCAAGTGCGCTTCCTACCATTGGAACATATGGCGCAAATCCTCCTGCAATAGGTATGGATTTCTTCGAAGGACCTCTTGCTGATCCAGGCGATGGAATTGATAATGACCGTGATGGTACCACTGATGAAGTTGGTGAAGAAATCATTATGTCGAAATTCGTTTATTATAATAATGACTTCAGTATCATTGGTAATCCAGAGAATGCTTCGCATTACTACAATTACCTTTCAGGTTTCTGGAAAGATGGCTCTCCATTTACTTATGATGGAAATGCTTACGGTGGAACTGTAAAATGCGACTTTATGTTCCCTGGTGATTCTGATCCAACAGGTTTTGGAACCGGTGGAATTGCTCAAGCACCTTGGAGTGAGGAGACTGTTCATAATACTCCATTTGACCGTCGTATGATGCAATCAGCTGGTCCATTTACTTTGCAGCCTGGTGCTGTAAATTACATTACTGTTGGTGCAGTTTGGGCGCGTGCCGCAAATGGTGGACCTAGTGCATCTGTAGCACTTATGCGTACAACAGATGATAAAGCACAACATTTGTTTGATAATTGTTTCCGCACACTTGATGGACCTGATGCACCAGACATTACAATTCAAGAACTTGATAAAGAGTTGGTACTTTATTTAACAAACAAACCAAACTCAAATAATTATCTTGAGCGTTACGCGGCAGGAGATCCTTCCATTGTTTATGCCACACTTTCCCCAGCTTTGGCGAACATTGACACTTCATATAATTATGAAGGTTATCAGATTTTCCAATTAAAAGATGCAACTGTTACTACTGCGGATCTTTATAATTTGGATAAGGCTCGCCTTATTGGTCAATGCGATTTGAGAAATGGTGTTTCAAATCTTGTTAATCGCGATTTTGATCAGGCTTTGAATGCAGATGTTCCTAAGGACATGACCATTGAAGCTGGAGATGCTGGAGTAACACATTCCTTTAACGTAACGGATGATGCATTTGCAACTGGAGATCGTCGTTTGATTAACCATAAAACTTATTATTTCCTTGCATTATCTTATGCATATAATAATTACCTCACTTATGCTGATGTTTCTTTTGATACTTTGAGGCCACTTGTTCCATCTAACATTGGGCAGAAGAAGCCTTACCTAGCAGGTCGTCGTAATGTGAAGCCATATACTGGCATTCCTCACATTCCTTCTCCTGAAGCAGGTGGAACGCTTTTGCAATCGGCATATGGTAATGGTCCAAAACTTACACGTATTGAAGGATCTGGAAATGGAAATAATATTATTGATTTGACCGAAGCTTCAGAAAATGCAATTGCTTATGCGCCTCCTGTTGTATTTACAAATTCAGGGAATGCAAGTAATATTGCAGACTGGAATGGAACAGCACGTGTTGACAATATTGAATATCAAAATGGAAGAGGTCCAGTGAATATCAAGGTAATTGACCCACTTAATGTTCCTGAAGGAAATTTCACAATAGAAATTGACAGTAATAAAACGAATGCAGCGCTTTTAGCAGGAACATGTAAATGGACACTAAAAGAGCTTTCACCTACTGTGCGTTCATGGAACTCTGATACAACGCTTACTATTTATAGCGTATATGCCAATGAGCAGATTATTCCTGAACTAGGTCTTTCTGTAACTATTGCAACAGTTCAAGCACCTGGTTTGAATCTTAATCCTGACAAAAATGGCGCTTTGGAATCGTCAATCACCTTTGCTGATCCAACAAAAAATTGGATGACGGGTGTTGTTGATGATGATAGCCATTCTGAAAGCAATTGGATTCGTGCGGGCATTTTCAAAGCATCTTTAAGTCCAGGAGATCCATGTAATTATGCTTGGGACGATCGTTATAGCAGTGTGACTGCAATTGATGCAGATGGTGATTACGAAAAACTTGTAGGTGGAACATGGGGACCTTATCGTCTTTGTTCGGACAATCTTAATCCAGCATCTACAACAGTTTGTTCCCAAACAGGTCCGGCTTATTGGGCTAATGTGACAATGCTTCAAAATAAAATTGAAAACATTGCTAGTGTAGATGTCATTTTGACTAATGATCGTTCGAAATGGTCTCGCGTTCCTGTAATTGAAATAGGTTCAAATTCTTCATTGAATTTTGGTGGAGCTGCTTGTATGATGCTACGAAGTTCGCCTTCTGTTGACAAATACGGAGTTGCCAATTTCCCATCTACAGATAACAATGATTATGCTACTGGAATGAGTTGGTTCCCTGGTTATGCTGTTAACGTGGAAACTGGAGAGCGTTTAAATATGGCATTTGGAGAAAATTCGGCTCTAGTTGCTGAAAGAGGGCGTGATATGCTTTGGAATCCAACAGCAAATGAGCGTTCTTTCTTCTATGATCCATTATTTGGAGGTCAACATTTCATCTATGTTTTCGGACACAATGGAAATGCTCGCTATCCTAGTAATCCAGCCTATTCTATTCCATATTTGAATGGTGAATTAAGAGATGTTCCAGCTTATGATGCAGGAAAAATGATCATGAAACTCTTAACACCAGCAGCAGGTTATACTGCAGCAAATGCTCAGGTTGAGCGTACAGAAATGTGGCGCGATGCAATGTGGGTTAGTATCCCAGAGCTTTCACAGAATTTTGCAGATTGGAGTTTCAATTATTCTGGAAATCCATTGCCTACAGATGTAAAAGTTAGACTTCGTGTTGCACGTCCTTATAAACGCGCACTTACTGGAATACTTCCTACTTCAGCGGTTCCATTACCATGGATTCCATCTGATACTGCATTTGTTCCGCAAAACAGAAATAATCCATTCTACGCCTTCAATACAAATGATTTGAAAGTTGGTTTGAATGATAATAATTCAGCAGTAAGTGCACTTGATTTGATCAACGTTGTTCCAAACCCTTATTATGCCTATTCAGCATATGAGAAGAACCAACTTGATAACCGAGTCAAATTCACCAACCTTCCAGAGAAGTGTACCATCCGAATTTATACAGTAAGTGGAACGTTGATTAGAAAACTGACGAAGGATTCTCCAGTTACTTCACTAGATTGGGATTTGAAAAATCAGGCAGGAATTCCAATTGCATCAGGACTTTATATTGTTCACGTAGAAGTTCCGAATGTTGGTGAAAAAATCCTCAAATTCTTTGGAGTACTTAGACCTGTTGACCTTGATGCTTATTAAGCAATTTGTCATTGCATGAAAATTTCAAATCATCAGAAAGAAAAAATTATGAAAGCAAAAAATAAAATTCTCGTCCCGATTCTCACAGCCGGATTAATTTTCGGAAGTGTTTCAAACACTAATGCAGGCAATAAAGACCGAGCTGGACAAGCTGGTGCAACGGAACTTCTTATTAATCCGTTTGCGCGTAGTTCTGGATGGGGTGGTGCTAATTCTGCAGGAACTCATGGCCTTGAAGCCATGTATTTGAACGTTGGCGGTTTAGCTTTCACCAAGCATACTGAATTAATGTTTTGCCATACCAATTGGCTTGGAGGAACAGGAATTGGCGTTAACTCTTTCGGTTTTACTCAAAGAGTTGGTGAAACCGGCGCAATTGGTCTAGGTATTATGTCAATGGATTTCGGTGATATTGATATTACCACAACCGATCTTCCTGAAGGAGGAATAGGAACTTTCCATCCAACTTATACCAACATTGGACTTTCATTTGCCAAAGGTTTTTCTCAAAGCATTTATGGAGGGCTTGTTGTAAAAGCAATTTCTGAATCGATCGCTGACGTTGCTGCACGTGGCGTAGCACTTGATGCTGGAATCCAATATGTAACTGGAAAATATGACCAGGTTAAGTTTGGTATTTCACTTCGTAATGTGGGACCTCGCATGCGTTTTTCAGGTGATGGGCTTTCTTTCAAAGGGGTTGCACCTTCTGGAGTTTATGCAATGACGCTCGAGCAACGTTCTGCTGATTTTGATCTTCCAACTTTAATTAACATTGGCGGCTCTTATGATTTCTATTTTTCAAAAGACAGCACTTCAATGAAGAATCACCGTATTACAACTGCCGGAACATTCACATCTAATTCATTCTCAAAAGACGAGTTTCGTGTTGGTGTTGAGTATGCATGGAAATCGATGTTCATGATTCGTGGCGGTTATGTTTACGAGCAAGGAATCAATTCTAAAACTGAAACAACATCTGCTTTTACAGGGCCAACTTTTGGAGCTTCAATTGAACTTCCATTTGGAAAGCGTGGTTCTACATTTGCAGTTGATTATTCTTACAGAGCAACGAACCCTTTCAATGGAGTTCATAGTTTCGGAGCTCGAATTAATCTCTAATTATTGCCGAAAGGCTGATTTTATTACCTTTGTTTAAAGGAGAGTCCCGTTTCAGCAATGCTGATACGGGATTCTCCTTCTATTTTCACTGAACATTCCAAACTAATAGTACCAGCGCCATGTCGCAGTATACTTATTTCACAGAGGAAGGCCTCAAAAAGCTCCAAGAAGAATTGCATTTCCTAAAAACAAAGGAAAGGACAAGTATTTCCAAACAAATAGCGGAGGCACGTGATAAGGGAGACCTTTCTGAAAATGCTGAATATGATGCAGCAAAAGAAGCGCAAGGGTTATTGGAAGCGAAAATTTCCAAAATGCAGGAGCTGGTGAATAATGCCCGTATTGTGGATGAAACAAATCTTGATATTGATAAAGTTCTGATCCTTTGTAAAGTCACAATCAAGAATGTGAAGACAGGGCAGAAGATGACTTACACACTTGTTCCTGAAACGGAAGCAGATCTCAAAACGGGCCGTCTTTCTGTAAATTCTCCAATTTCAAAAGGTTTGTTAGGAAAAAAAGTGGGAGATGTGGCGGATGTAATTGTTCCATCAGGAGCAATGAAATTTGAAGTGATTGAAATTTCACGTTAATGGCAAGCATTTTTTCTAAAATAGTTTCTGGAGAAATTCCTTCGTACAAAGTTGCTGAAACAGAAAACTGTTTGGCATTTTTAGATGTTTCGCCATTGGTAGAGGGTCATGTGCTTGTTGTTCCAAAAAAAGAAGTGGACTATATTTTCGATTTGGATGATGCTTCTTTTTCTGAGTTGCAGCTTTTTTCGAAAAAAGTGGCGAATGCAATTCGGCAGGTAATTACGTGTAAAAGAATTGGTGTAGCAGTAATTGGACTTGAAGTGCCACATGCGCATATCCATCTTGTTCCGATTAATCATGTGGGTGATATTAATTTTTCCAAATCAAAAATGCAACCTTCGAAGGAGCAGTTGGAATTTGTGGCGAAGAAAATTGCAAGTGCTTATTTGAGTTTGCAGTAATCAGTTTTGGTTGTTTTTATCAATGAAATTCGTGGTTTTGAAATGCGTGAGGGATAGTAGCGTAAAGCCCACAGCGGAACAAATATTTTTCTGGCAATAAACTTGGCGAGGACTTGTAGCGAATAGCCCGACCTGACGCAGGAAGGGCACGCGCGAATGATTACCAATTACGGGATTACCGATTACCAATGAAAAAATGTCGGTGCTTGGAAAAAAAGATTACTCGCAGATTCAGGGGATTTCGCAGCTATTATTGGTTGACTATTTCTTTTTTAAACGATCGGGATTTTCGGAGAGGAAAGTGTTCCAACTTCCGTATTTTTTTGTTGCACCAGTTGGTCCGTTATTTTGGAAATGATGACACACAGCAACAGCTAAAGCATCAGTGGCGTCGAGATATTTTGGGAGATTTTTTATTTCCAATAATTGTTGCAACATGGCGGCCACTTGTTCTTTCGAGGAATTTCCGTTTCCTGTGATAGACATTTTTATTTTCTTCGGACTGTATTCGAAAATGGGAACGCTGCGATTGAGTGCGGAGGCAATAGCCACACCTTGCGCGCGACCGAGTTTGAGCATGGACTGAACGTTTTTTCCGAAGAAGGGCGCTTCAATTGCGAATTCATCGGGCAAATGTTGATCGACCAATTCCAATGTTTTTTCGAAAATCATTTTCAGTTTCAGCGCAGGATCTTTTATTTTTTCGAGACGTACCACACCCAAATCAATCAACTTCATTTTTTGTTTGGTGATGCTAATGATTCCAAAGCCCATGATGTTTGTGCCCGGGTCAATTCCGAGAATGATTTTGTCTTTGTTTTTGCGAGGGTCAGGAGGAGAAAGCTGCACGGCGTTTTATTACATTTACCAATACAATATGAATTTGAAACACAAAAATAAATTTGGCGTTGCATTAAAGGTAACAATAGTTTTTTTGGCGGCAGGTTATATTGCGTTGAGATTATTTGGGAAAGGCAATATTCATTTTTCAATTTCGAGATTTTTTTCTTCGTTTGAGGAGCATCCATTTTTATTTTTTGCTGTGGTTTTGTTGATGCCTATTAACTGGTTAATAGAATCGATGAAATGGAAAATTGCAGCAAGTAGAAGTGTGAACATTTCTTTGAAAGAATCCATTAAAGGTGTTCTTGCAGGTGTGACCGTTGGCACTGCAACTCCGAATCGTATTGGTGAATTTGCAGGAAAAATATTTATGGTTAGAGAAGGTGATCGGATGCAATTATTGTTGCTTTCCTTTATTCCAAGTTTCGCTCAGGTGTTGGTGACGGTTGTTGCAGGGGCAATAGGATTTATGCTTCATCCGGAGGTGGCAGGGTTGTCCAATTCGGAAATGTTTTTTTTGTTGACGGGAACGATTCTTGTTTTCATTTTACCATTCGTGCCTGGAATTATTCCTTTGCGTTGGGCTACTAAAATGGAAGCACTGCGAACTTTTCCAAGGAAATTGTTTTTTCAGATTATAGTTTTGTCGATCCTACGTTATTCCATTTATGTTTTTCAATTTCTTTTGGTGTTGATGTTAACAGGTGCAAATCTTGAATGGAAAATGGCACTTGTTTGCATTTCCGTTTCCTATTTTATAGTGACCATGATTCCGACATTTTCGTTCACGGAAGTTTTGCTTCGTGGAGGAATTGCAGGTTTTGTTTTTTCAAATGGAGGAGCCGAATTTGATTTGGCTTTCACAGCGGCAGTTACACTCTGGACAATTAACGTTGCTGTGCCATCATTAATTGGAAGTGTTTTTGTTTTCAGATTAAAATTTCTAGCGAAAGAAAAATGATTCAAATTATTTCCATAATTCTTTCAATACTGCTTTTTCTATATGGAATTTCGGTGCTTGTACCTGGTTTTGTTTTTGCTTTTGCGAAGAAAAAATTGGCGACTAATTTTTTACCAAAAACTTTTGTTTCCATCCTTGTTCCAGTTCGAAATGAAGAAAATACGATTTTGGAATGTCTGACAAGTTTGTCCATGCAAGATTATCCGAGTGATAAATTTGAAATTATTTTGATCAATGATCATTCAACAGATAAAACGAAAATTATTGCGGAACAATTTGCAAAAGATTTTTCTCAATTAAAAGTTATTGATTGTCCGCTTGATTCTATTGGAAAAAAATCGGCACTGACCCTTGGTGTAAATGCTGCTATTGGTGAGTTAATAGCAACAACAGATGGCGATTGCATTATTCCTGCGAAATGGCTGAAAAAAATTGTGGAAGTTTATGAAGACGAACATGCTATTTTTATTGCAGGGCCTGTTGCCTATAAAAAAGGCAATGGAATTATGCGATCACTTTTCCAAATTGAACAAATCGTTCTTCAGATTATTTCTGCAGGAGCAATGAAAATGGGATTGCCCCTGATGTGTAGTGGTGCAAATTTGGCCTACAAAAAAGACTTTTTCTTTGAAAGTGGCGGCTATGAAAATGATGGATTTGCTTCTGGCGACGACATGCACTTGATGTTAAAGGCGCAGAAAAATTATCCCAGCAAACTGAAATTTATTTATGACCAGGAGGCAATTGTTTTGACTTCACCAGCAAGGAGTTTTTCGGAAGCCATTCAGCAAAGGAGCAGATGGATTTCTAAATTTTCGACATACAAAACCATTTGGATAACAGGAACGGGGATTGTGGTATTTCTGTCGAATTTTAGCATAGTATTTTTAGGCCTCATTTCCTTATGGAAACATGAATTTTCAGAACCCTTTATTTGGGCATTTGGTTTGAAGATGTTGATTGACCTTTTGTTATTATCTTTAGCCGTTCCGTTTTTCCAGGAACCCCGATTGCTTTTGTTCTCGATACTTGAAGAATTGTTTTATCCTTTTCTTGCAATCATTGCGGCAACAGCAAGATTATTCGGTTCTTTCAGCTGGAAGGGCCGTGATTGGAAAACATGAACGCGCAAAAAATAATGCAGAAAAACGAGCAAGAACGTTCTTATTCCCTCGCTAATTTCGCATGGCAACGTTTACGCCGCGATAAATTGGCGATTGCGGGTATTGGCATTATTACCATCGCAATTTTCGTTGCCATTCTTGGTTATTTGATTACACCCGACTCAAGTCCTGATGCAGATACGCATGTTGATGAAATAGGAATTAGACATCCAGGTTTCAAATGCAATTTGATTAAGCTTCGCAAGAATGTGGAAATTGATCATGCAAATTTCTTGCAAGAAATGTTTTCTGGACAAACAAATGACTTTGAATATCACGCCTATAAGAAATATTGGTTTGATGGAAATGAAATTGCGTGGGAAGAATTTACAGATGGACCAACACCTGGGAAAATATGGCATTACAATTTGGCAGATGCCGTTTATCCAATAAACCCTGCTTTCCCAATTGCCAATGATACGGCTCTTGGAACAATTGATTTTTATGCTTACGGTGAAGCGAGAAAAATTCACAAAACAAATATTGAATTGCGTACCGAAATCCTCGATAATCTCGGTACCAGAAGATTCGTTCTTGGAACTGATCATTTCGGTCGTGATTTGCTTAGTCGATTGATGATTGGTACCAGAATTTCTCTTTTTGTTGGATTGGTTTCTGTTGCAATTTCCTTGTTGATTGGAATTTTAATGGGTGCTATTTCAGGATTTTTCAGAGGCTGGGTGGATGATGTCATTATGTGGTTCATCAACGTGGTTTGGTCAATTCCAACCTTGTTATTGGTGATTGCAATCACACTTGTTCTTGGAAAAGGAATTTTTCCGATTTTTATTGCAGTGGGGTTAACAATGTGGGTGGAAACGGCCAGAGTTGTGCGCGGTCAAATCCTAAGTGTGCGAGAAAAGGAATTTGTAGAAGCTGGGCGAGCCCTAGGATTTTCAAACATGAGAATTATTATTCGTCACGTTCTTCCCAATGTGATGGGTCCTGTAATTGTTATTTCTGCAAATAATTTCGCATCCGCCATTCTTACTGAAGCGGGTTTGAGTTATTTGGGAATTGGCGTGCGCCGGCCTACGCCTTCTTGGGGAATGATGATCAGTGAATACAAAGGGTATATTCTAACTGGCGACGCTTACCTCGCTATTCTACCTGGAATTGCAATCATGTTTGTGGTACTGGCCTTCATGTTGCTTGGAAACGGATTACGCGATGCAATTGACACAAAACTTGCAGGTGAGGATCAAATTATGATATAGGGAATTTGCATGTTAGAGAATTCAATAATCGTTTTTATTATCTCGAATCTTCCAATCTCTGACTGTTCGAATTTTCAAATGAAAAATACATTGTTCACAAGCGTATTATTCCTAATTTAGCACCACACACACGCACTGCACACACAGATCATTTTCAGATAACACACACACACTTATGCATATTGCAATAGCCGGAAATATAGGTTCCGGAAAAACCACTCTGACAACATTGCTCTCCAAACATTACGGATGGCAAGCGCATTACGAAGATGCTGACGAAAATCCTTATCTCAGCGATTTCTACGAAGACATGCAGCGTTGGTCATTTAACCTTCAGATCTATTTTTTAAATAGTCGATTCGCACAGGTTCAGGACATTCGCAGTTCGGGGCGTGCCGTCATCCAAGATCGCACGATTTATGAAGACGCGCACATTTTCGCTCCCAATTTGCATTCTATGGGATTGATGACGACTCGTGATTTTGAAAATTATTTTTCACTTTTCAAACTCATGGAATCACTCGTTGCTCCGCCCGATCTAATTATTTATTTGCGCGCTTCCGTTCCAACCTTGGTAGCGCAAATCCAAAAACGTGGTCGCGATTATGAAAATGCAATTCGCATTGATTATCTAAAACGTTTGAACGAACGCTACGAAGCATTTATTTCCACGTATGAATCAGGGAAAATCATGATCATTGATGTGGATGAAAATAAATTCCATGAAAATCCTGAACATCTTGGGGAAATCATCAATAAAATTGATGCCGAGATTAACGGACTTTTTTAATTACTGAAATATTTTCTTGAAAAAAAGCGATCTGAATTTTCAGATCGCTTTTTTAATTTTCAGTAAACTTTATAGACAACTCGACTCGAGCGTTCGAATATCCAATTGCAATTGAGAAAGGTTGATCATCACTAATTCAAACGGAACATGAAAGAATGCGCCTTTTTCCCAAGTGGTTTTTCCCAAATCCGCATTGCCATATTTATTGACATCATCCGTATTTAATGTGGAGATATTTTCAATCCCATATTTTTCTTTCACTAATTTTTTCAAATTATCAATGCCAATCCTGATTTCAGCTAATTGAGTTTTGGGCTCTTCATTCTCACCAAAAAGTTGACTCGTTGGCAAATCATAATTGCCTGCGTAATCCGCCAAAAGATTTTCGAAAGTCGGTTTTGGGTCGCGTCCAGAAGAGGCAAATTCAATGATCTGATTTTTCGTCGCTTCAATTTTATTGCACAATTCATCACAGGAATTCTTCAGTGCATTGTAATCTGTTTTTGATTTCAGTGAATCCTTGGTATAAATGGCAATCTTCAAATTGTTTTGTTCCGTTGCAAACGCATACGACCTGCCAATATTTTCTGTGGAAGAAAAATACAGATAATTGTATTGACGAGCAGATTTCAAATTCGTCAGCAAGAATAACATTCCTCCAGCGAAAAGAATCAATATGGTAGAAACAATGGTGTTCATTTTTGTTTCTGGATTTCTGATTCCACCGAAAAAATAAATCGGAAGGAAGAGAAAAAATAAAATCCCCAATGAAACGAGCCACAGAATATTTGCAAAAGGCCAATGCATCACTTTGAATAAGGTGGCAAGGCTGACTATTATTCCAAAAATTGTTGCAATGCCCAAGGTGATTTTCTGCTGTTTCACTTTCACCTCTTTTGCCTTTATCAGGAATAATAGGGGAAGAAAAACAAAACTCAATAATAAAACTGCGAGTAAAAACATCACCGATGCACCCGGCCAATGTTGAATTTTAAAAATCGATCCAAAGACAACTGCTATTGCGGAAATTGTTCCGCTTATGATCATTACTTTTTTCATGGTGTAGTAGTTTTTGAAGGTTAATAATAAATCAGTCTCCTCCTGAATTTCACGCAACTCCCTTTTGAAAAATCTAGGAATGATGCTGCGGTAAAACTCTTCGAAGTTTTGATCCGAACGCATTTCATTTTCAACAATGCAACAAATGTGATCAAGCAGGTTGAGCTGCAGCTCTTCCAGTTCAATGCCATTACGTCTAATGTCATTGAGAATGAATGATACTTGTTGTTCGCTTAAAACAAACATGCTATCCAATGTTTAGTTTCAGATCAAGCAGGAAAATCATGGTCTTCATGAAATCCTGAAACTCGTTCACTTTTTCACTGGCCATTTTTTTACCGCTTTTGGTAACGGTGTAATACTTACGTATACGGTTTCCTACATTCACCGCATTGGTGGTCAAAATTCCATCGGCTTCCAACGCATGCAGTGTAGGATACAATGCGCCTTCTGTCAACTGAATTTTTCCATCTGTAAGCTCCTTTACCTTCTGGGTAATTTCATAGCCGTACATCTTGCCGTTATCCGACAACAACTTTAAAATGATCGTTTTTAAAGTCCCTTTTATTAGTTCTGATGAATACATAGTACAAATATATACTTTATTTCATACATACATCTAACTCCTATGTATATCTTAAAAACGAAGAATTTCAGGAAGATATTGTTTGGGAGCAGTGAATAATTAGTTCTAATGACCACACAACCCGCTATTCGCTCGGCGGAGCTCGCTGCTATCTGGGCTATTTCAGAGCATTGCGGTTTCAAAGAAAATATAAAACCACAAAAGAATCACATAAGCAAAACTAATATGACCTATTGTGCCTTATGTGGTTTAAAAAATAAACTTAATTGCTATTTCTTCTGTTCAATGAATTTCTTCGAATACACCGGATACTTCGGATTCGTAAACCTCATATACTCATTGATGTTATATCGGATGAGAATTGCTTCCGCCGTGTCCACCGTTTTTGGATCAGATCCTAATTCTTCAATATAAACTGTCACCCCCGGCTTTTTCTTAAGTGCTTGGCCTAGTAAAGTGTCAACTTCTGGCCAAGATGATTTAAAAGTACAAATGCCAAGACCCGTAACAGTAACCTTGTCATTCTTTATGTGAATCATGAACACCGTATCTAGCGGTGATATTTCTTTTTTCTGCAATGAATCAGGACCGTTCAAACGTTCTCTTTCTTTTTTCTCTTCATCCAAATCAAGACAGGAAGAAAAAATGCAAATCATTAGAAAGAATGAAAATCTGAATTGCATGCGAGTTTATTTTAGCGTAGTGATTTTAGAATAAACCAAAATATCCTTAAAAGCCCCTTTGTAAAATTCATAATCCTTGAAGTAAGCCTCTCTCACAAAGCCACATTTCTCAATGGTTTTTTGTGATGGAATATTATCAGGAGAAATCACCGCTTCCAACGAATGGAATTTCAATTCTTCAAATGCATATTTCACAGCAGCATCAATCGCTTCCTGCATGATTTGTTTACCATGATATTCGGTCATCAACATATAACCGATCTCCGTACGGAAATGTTCCAGATTCATTCTGAAAAGGCCGATCATTCCAATGAGTTTATCTTCACCTGTAAATGTGATAGCCCAATTGATAAACTCATTCTTTGCAGCACTTTCATTGAGCAAAGTAATAAACGCTGCCGCATCTTCTTCACTAGTAGTCATTGGTCTCGGAACAAAATGCATGAGCTTCGGATCCGAACGCATCTTGTGCATTTCACCCTTGTCCGATTCACGGTATTGTCTCAAGGTGAGTCGTTCAGTTTTTAAAATCGGGAATGGATTGAAATTTATTTCCAACATGACTGCAAAATACAAAGATTGAATTAACTCAAAAGAAAAGGCCACCTCAATCGAGATAGCCTTTTTAAAATAGTTGTAATTTTTAATCAGTGGCTATTTATGCCCAGCTGCACATTTGTCTCCGCAATTCTTTTGGCATTCTTCTTTTGTTTTGCATCCCTTGTCGCATCCTGGCATGCAGGATGAACTGTTTCCCTTGCAGGAAGCGGAATCACCTGAGCAGGATCCATTTGAACCCATTGTGCAACCGTTTGCTTCCATGCTACAATGTTTTACGCACATTGCTTTTTCTTCCGGTGAACATTTCATTGAATCGCAATAATGAGCGCATTGTTCCGGTGTCATTTTAATGCACTTGTTCATGTCGCATTTCATTTCCATTCCTGGTTTGCAACCTTCAGCTCCTGTCATTTTACAGGAAGCATCTGCATTTTGAACAGCGATATATGGAGCAATGACAAGCGAAACAATCGACATCAACTTAATCAGAATATTCATGGATGGACCGGAAGTATCTTTGAAAGGATCGCCAACAGTATCTCCTGTAACAGAAGCTTTGTGTGGTTCTGATTTTTTATAAAAAGTTTCACCATTTATAACAGCGCCTTTTTCAAATGATTTTTTTGCATTGTCCCAAGCACCACCTGCATTATTCTGGAACATTCCCATTAATACACCAGATACAGTAACACCTGCTAATAATCCACCAAGGACTTCAGGTCCGAATGTGAATCCAACAATAATTGGAACGGTCAAAGCAATTGCACCTGGCAATATCATTTCACGGATAGATGCTTTAGTGGAAATCGCAACACATTTTTCATATTCAGGTTTCGCTTTGTATTCCATGATACCTGGAATTTCTCGGAACTGACGACGCACTTCGTTCACCATATCCATCGCTGCACGTCCAACGGCAGCAATACAAAGTGAAGAGAAAATAAATGGAATCATTGCACCCACAAATAATCCTGCAAGCACATTCGCTTTATAAATATCGATAGCGGAAATTCCTGCAACTCCAACAAATGCTGCGAAAAGCGCAAGTGAAGTAAGCGCGGCAGATGCAATCGCAAATCCTTTTCCTGATGCTGCAGTTGTATTTCCTACTGCATCCAAATTATCTGTACGCTCACGAACTTCTGGAGGAAGCTGTGCCATTTCTGCAATACCACCTGCATTGTCTGCAATCGGTCCGAAAGCATCAATTGCTAATTGCATAGCTGTTGTTGCCATCATTCCTGCCGCTGCAATTGCAACTCCATAAAGTCCTGCGAAGTGATAAGAAGTCATGATGCCTGCTGCAAGAACAAGAATCGGTGCAACGGTTGATTCCATACCAACGGAAAGTCCGCCGATAATATTTGTTGCGTGTCCTGTTCCAGATTGACGAATAATGGAAAGCACAGGACGTTTGCCCATTGCTGTATAATATTCAGTAATGATTGCCATTAAAGTTCCGACAACAAGTCCAACAATGATTGCAATAAAAACATTTGTACTTGTGAATGCATATCCACGAAGTGATAAATTTTCTGGCAACATCCATTTTACAAGGAACCAAGAAGAAATTGCAGTGAGCACAATGGAAGACCAATTTCCAAGATTCAATGCATTTTGAACAGAACTTTTTTCTCCTTTGATGCGAACAAAAAATGTTCCGAGAATAGAAGACACAATACCTAATCCTGCAATGACCATTGGCAAAAGAATAGGAGAGAGCCCACCGAATTTATCGCCTGAAGCATCGATTTCCTGACCAAGGACCATAGTTGCAAGGATGGTTGCAACATAAGAACCGAAAAGATCGGCTCCCATACCTGCAACGTCACCTACGTTATCTCCTACGTTATCAGCAATGGTTGCTGGATTACGAACATCATCTTCAGGAATTCCTGCTTCCACTTTACCAACTAAATCAGCACCAACGTCAGCAGCTTTGGTATAAATACCTCCACCAACACGTGCAAACAATGCAATGGATTCAGCGCCAAGAGAAAATCCAGTTAGAACTTCTATGGCAGTTTTTAAACCCTCTTTGTCGAGTAACATGCCTGCAGTTGCAGGTGCAAACAATTTATAAAATACAATGAATAATCCACCAAGACCGAAAACGGCAAGACCAGCAACGCCAAGTCCCATTACAGTACCACCTGTAAAAGAAACTTTAAGTGCTTGCGCAAGACTTGTACGAGCAGCTTGTGTTGTACGAACATTTGCACGAGTGGCAACACGCATTCCAATATATCCTGCAGTGGCAGAAAAAACGGCGCCAATTACAAATGCAACGGCAATTAACCAATGTGAATGAATTGCAATTCCATTGAACGAATGAACAGTTCCGCTCCATGCAAGAAGTGCTCCTGCAATTAAAACGAAAAAGCTCAGAATTCGCCATTCCGCTTTTAAGAAAGCCATAGCTCCTTTGGCGATGTAACCTGCGAGTTCCTGCATGTTTGCATCACCAGCATCTTGTTTTGAAACCCAGGCCGCTTTAAGGGCCATAATGATAAGTCCTAGCACGCCAAAACATGGGACTGCGTAAAGAATGTAATCGTTCATAAAGTGTTGTTAGTCATTTAGGATCAAGCAATTAAGTGAATTATTCGCTTGATTGGGGCGCAAACTTACGAAGAAAATACTGGAAAAATGAAATTGGAGGCAGGCTTTTGTAATGAAAAAAGCACCCTTTTTATGGGTGCTTTCATTATTCTGGATTTCTTAGGTCAATGCTCAATCAAAAGTTTCCTGAAAATGGAGCCATTTTCGCTTCGACATTCCAATAAGTAAAATCCATTTGCAAGAGCTGAAAAATCCAATTCGATATCTTTTTTCCCTTCTGAAATTCTTCCCAAAGAAATCTCCTTCACTATTTTTTTGCCGGAAACGTCAGTGACAATAATTTCGAATTTGTCGCTCTGTTTTACATCGATGCTGATGGTGGTTTTTCCGTTGGATGGATTAGGGAAAATGTTCATGGATGAAACGGAGGATAATTCATTTACTGCTCCACAAATATTCCAGTAATCACAGGAATCACTGTATTGGATGCAATTGGAGAAGTTGATGGCTGTCTGAAAGGCGCAAGTGTCGAAATAAACTTTTTGGAGATGATCAAAACAACTCATGAATTGAAAAAATTGATGTTGTATTCCTGGACAACTGTTGAACCATCCGCTGCCATTCTGATTTTCAAAATAAGGATACAAGGCATCGTTGAGGTTTCCAACGCTTTCAATCCAAGTTAATGTTGGTGAACCTGTTGTTGTATGGTTATTCAGGTGAAAAGCCCTTCTCCATCCAGCACTAACATGAACTGTTGTAATGGAATCAAGTGTGTAGGTTCCATTGGTATAATAACCAAAATTATTAAAGAAATTAACTGCGATGGTATTTCCAACAAGCATTGAAAAATCATACAAGAGGATTTCTGAAGAACTGATATTATCCTGAAAATATATTTTGCGCGCAGCTGTATCTTCTCTGATAAATCCTGCAATGCAACCATAACTTGTTTCAATTGTTTTGTAAGTGTGCGAATTGATGATTGAATCGTGGGTGGAAAATTCTTCAAAGGCAGTCATACCTGGTGAAAGCGGGTAGGTGCAAAGCGCTGTTTGTGTTGTAGGTTGTAAACGAACACCAATCCAATTGGAAACATAATGCCAAGAATTCACAGAATCCAACATTGGATAATACGTTTGCGCGGATATAGTTTTTGCGCAAAATGAAATCAGAAATAGGAAGTAGATTTTTTTCATGTGATCTATTTAATTGAAGTAAAAATATCTCAAAAAAAATCGGAATCAAATGACTTTTAGGAAAACATTACGCGTTCAGAAGAGGGACTTGGGACTGAGGACTTGTGTCTTGAGGAGCGAAGCGGGAAAAGTATATTGGGAGGAATTTCTTATTTTCTAGTTTCAAAAAACTTTTAACCTCCCTAGTCCCTTTTTTCATTCAAGAAATATACATCACTTCCTTGATTTCACGAATCAACTTTTCTGCATTTGGCAATGCTGCCTCAATGAGTGAAGGCGCGTATGCAAGCGGAACATCGGCATTCACCACACGACGAATGGGCGCATCCAAATAATCAAATGCGTTTTTCTGAACGTGGAAAGCGATGTCGGTGGAAATATTTGCTAGAGGCCAAGCTTCTTCGAGAATGACGAGACGATTTGTTTTTTTAACGGAACGAATAATTGCTGGATAATCAATTGGACGAACAGAACGCAAGTCAATAATTTCACAGGAGATTCCATCTTTTGCCAATTCATCAGCAGCTGTATATGCGTGCTTGATGATTTTTCCGAAGGAAACAATGGTTACATCATTTCCTGTGCGTTTCACATCGGCAACACCGATTGGAATTAGATATTCGCTTTCGGGAACTTCGCCTTTGTCGCCATACATCAATTCCGATTCCATGAAAATTACGGGATCGTTATCGCGAATGGCGGTTTTCAAAAGTCCTTTTGCATCGGCAGGATTGGATGGCACAACCACTTTTAATCCTGGACAGTTGGCGTACCAACTTTCAAATGCTTGTGAATGTTGTGCACCGAGTTGTCCGGCGTTTCCTGTTGCACCGCGGAAAACCATTGGGATATTAAATTGTCCGCCCGACATTTCATACATTTTCGCTGCGGAATTGATGATTTGATCAATGGCCACCAATGAAAAATTGAAGGTCATGAATTCTACAATTGGACGTAAGCCATTCATGGCGGCACCAACTGCGATTCCAGTGAAACCCAATTCTGCGATAGGTGTATCGATGACACGTTTTGGTCCGAATTCAGCGAGCATACCTTGGCTGACTTTATAAGCTCCGTTGTATTCAGCAACTTCTTCACCTAGCAAAAAAACTTTTTCATCGCGACGCATTTCTTCACTCATTGCTTCACGTAAGGCTTCACGATATTGTATGATTCTCATGGCGGATTTTTTGGAAGTACAAAGGTAGTAAAAAGTGACGGGGGACATGGGACAAGTGACATGGGACTTTTTTTGCGTGAGGGATTGCAGCCACAGATTTCGCAGATTGACGCAGATTTTATTCTAGAACCTTCTCTGTGCCTCCGTGTTTTCGTGGTTTTTTTCGCGTGAGGGATTGCAGAGGAAAGCCCATCCCAACAGCATTGTTGGGAAGGACTTGGAACGGAAAGCCCGACCCCACAGTACTGTGGCGGGCACGCCCAAATAATATTTATCATTTTCATAAATCACAATTTGCATTCAAAAAATGTTCAATATCATGTTGAGAATTCCCTTCAATCGGCAATTGACAATTATCAGATCGGCAATTTTTCTGTAATATTGCTCTCCCAAATTAAAATTCTAATTCTATGAGCAAGATTAAAGTTGCAAACCCGGTGGTTGAACTAGACGGCGATGAAATGACTCGTGTCATCTGGAGGTTTATCAAAGAAAAATTGATTCTTCCTTATTTGGAAATCGATATAAAATATTACGATTTAGGAATGGAACATCGTGATGCTACGAATGATCAAGTGACGATTGATTCGGCTGAGGCGATTAAAAAATATTCTGTTGGAATTAAATGCGCAACCATCACTCCCGATGAAGCGCGTGTAAAAGAATTCGGTTTGAAACAAATGTGGAAATCGCCAAATGGTACCATCAGAAATATTCTGGATGGAACTGTTTTCCGTGAGCCAATCGTTTGTAAAAATGTTCCGCGTTTGGTTCCGAATTGGACTGCGCCGATCATTGTTGGTCGTCATGCATTCGGCGATCAATACCGTGCAACTGATGCGGTGATCAAAGGAAAAGGAAAATTGACAATGACATTTGCACCAGAAGGTGGTGGCGATGCAACAACTTGGGAAGTTTATAATTACCAAGGAGATGGTGTTGCGATGGCAATGTATAACACGGATGAATCCATTCGTGGATTTGCACATGCGTGTTTCAATGTTGCATTGAATAAAAAATGGCCTTTGTATTTGTCAACGAAAAATACCATCCTGAAAAAATACGATGGTCGTTTCAAGGATATTTTCGAAGAGATTTATCAAGCAGATTACGTTGAGAAATATAAAGCGGCTGGAATTGTTTACGAACACCGTTTGATTGATGATATGGTTGCATCTGCATTGAAATGGCACGGCGAATTTGTATGGGCTTGCAAGAATTATGATGGCGATGTTCAATCCGATTCAGTTGCACAAGGATTTGGTTCATTGGGAATGATGACTTCTGTATTGGTTACACCAGACGGAAAAACAATGGAAGCAGAAGCGGCGCACGGAACAGTAACACGTCACTTCCGCGATCACCAAGCGGGAAAACCAACTTCTACAAATCCTGTTGCAAGTATTTTTGCATGGACACGCGGTTTGGAATTCAGAGGCAAATTGGATAACAATGCAGATTTGATTCGTTTCACAAAAGCATTGGAAGAAGTTTGTGTTGAAACCATCGAGAGCGGAAAAATGACAAAAGATTTGGCGATTTGTGTTCACGGAAATAATGTGAAATTGGGAGAACACTATCTCAACACAGAAGATTTCTTGGATGCATTGGATACAAATTTGAAGAAGAAACTCTCGCTATAATTTTGAATTCTAAATTTTGAATTGAAAACCCTGGTGTAATGGCTGGGGTTTTTATTTTTTATGAAATAAATTAATTGAATATTCAGTTATTAATTGTCAGACTGAGTATTTTTGTCGCTGAAAAGATTTTTGGCAATGGAAATATTCCTTGACAAAAATGTATCGAAGTCTGTATGAATTGTTACCTCTATAAAATCCCATCCGCCAAAGACACTTTGCATCTTCTTTCTCCATTGGGGAAAGAGGAATTGGCGAAACAACAATCGCGTTCGGAATTATTTCTGGGACGATTGATTGATCCTGAAAAAGAAATCGGTCCTGATAACATTTCCTACAACGCCGATTTTTTGGTGGTCTTGCATAAGATTGTCCGCGATTTGATGTTGAATGATCCGGAAGTTCTTGCAGAAGTGGCAGCGCAACCGAATGGATTTGTATTTATTGTTGACAGACGTTCTCCAGAAGGAGAAGAAGTGGAGAAGGAAGATATCATTGGAATTTATTTGGTGAATGAAAATGAAACGGATGTGAATCGTTATCGTCCGAATCCCGATTACAAATTGATTTCGAAAAGAGGAGTTGGAAAATTTACGGATGAAGTGGAGGTGGAACTTATGCGAGTGTTGCTTGCGTTGTGAGTCTTCGGAATTGATTTTTGAATATCGAATGTAGTAGTGTTGTTGGAGATTGAGGATAAAGAATTTTTATATTTGGGCGTGCCCCCCACAGTACTGTGGGGTCAGGCTATCCGTTCCAAGTCCTCATTTCTTTTTTTGTCAGACTGAGTGTCCCAACAGAATTGTTGGGATGTATCGAAGGTTGACAAAAAAAGAAACTCCGGGCTTTCCACTTCTATCCTTCACGCAAAAAAATAATTTTACTAGCACATCATTAATCCAAAGAAACTAAAGCCGTCATGAAAAAAATATTCCTCATTTTATGCATTCCATTTTTCTCCTTCGTGACATTGACCGATTCTTCAATTGACTTCGACAAGAAATTGGATAAGGTGGTGGCGGATTTCAAACAGCATATTTTCAACAAACCGAAATGTGATTCCTGCAGTGTTGATGCGAAAAATATTGCCAGTGCCATTCAAGATGCTTTGGATGAAGGTGGTATTGACAAATCAGAAATAAAAAAAATGGAAGCCCTAAAAAAAGAAGCAGATGGTCTTGAAAATTATATTTCTGCCGTTGGTGATCTTACAGGTGGATTTTCAACTGTTGCAGATTTGAATCTTGCCAATACTCGTGTGAAAGGAAACATCAGCAATGAATCGGGGAAATTTTGTGTGGATATCATTTCCGTTACCATTGGCGATTTCGTTTGTTATTTGGCGGAAAATAATTCTTCAAAAATCACTTCTGTCAATTACAAATGGAAAGATGAGGCTGGAACAAATTCAGGAAGTGGAACCATTCAGGTTTATGCAAATTCCATTCGTGCGATGTATAGTAACCGTGAGAAACCGAAAGTGAACAAGGTTGGTTTTTTGGGATTGAATTGTAAATAAAGCCGCGGATTTGCGCGGATTTACACGGATTATTTTAGGTGAGAATAATTCGTTTGTATTCTAACGATTTTCCTGAGAAGTTTACGATTAATGCTAATGGGCATTTCGAAACAGCAAGGTAATTAATCACTTGCGAATAGTGATCCTCAATAATTCCCACTTGTGCTTTTACTTCAAGAATTATTTGGTTTTCTACTACAAAGTCAGCGTTGTAGGAATGAGGAAGAGTGTTTCCCTTATAATCAATTGTATATCTTTTTTCACGTTCAAAAGAAATGTTCTTCCATTTTAATTCCAGTTCAATGGCATCTTTGTAAACCACTTCGCGAAATCCTCGGCCCAGTGTGCGATGAACATCCATACAAATGCCAATGATTTTATAAGGAAGATCCTTATCCTCTAAAAAATCATTCGAATATTTTGGGTTCTCTTCAGCGACAATCCAATCACTTTCCAAATAATTATTTTCCATGTGGAATTATTTAATCCGTGCTAATCCGCGTTAATTCGTGGCTAGAAAATCTTTCGCCTTTGACAAAGCCTTCTCAATTCCAGCAACATTCGTACCTCCTGATGTTGCGAAGAACGGTTGTCCGCCGCCACCACCTTGGATTTCTTTTGCGAGTTCACGAATG
>CAIQQJ010000069.1 GCA_903873905.1 uncultured Flavobacteriales bacterium | reverse complement strand
TGTTGAACATTATTTGAAATATTCAAATAAACTACATTCAGTAATTGATTTTTCCATTGGAGGAAGTGATGAGCGACAATATTGTTCACCTGGATTTAATTTGCCAGTAGGCTCACTGATGCGTACGATGTACCAGCGTTTCAAGGAATATCATACTTCACTTGATAATAAATCATTCATCTCTTTTCCCGCGATGGTGGAAACGGTGAACTCATATTATGACATTATTCGTTTGCATGAATTGAATTATAACTATTTTTCCAAAGTGCAATACGGTGAACCTCAACTTGGAAAGCGAGGACTTTATCCAAATGTTGGAGGACAAAAGTTTAGGGCGGAAGAATTATCTATGCGACTTCATTTACTTTCTTGGGCAGATGGGAATACCAATCTGATTACAATTGCTGAACGATTTGGTAAATCTGCATTGGAATTCGAAGAAACAATCCGAGTCCTCATCGAAAATAATTTACTTTCCAATTCGAAATAATGGAAAAAACCTTCGCTGAATTTAAGGAGCAATTTTATAGCAAAGTGAAGGACTTGACGATATTCGATTCAGGGGAATATAACTTGTTGAAAGTTGTCCTTGATGGTTTGAAAGTGGATTATGCTTCCAAGGGGAAAATCAGGGTTTTTATTTTTTACCCCAGTATTATAAGGAAGCTATTTTTGTTTTTTGGGAAAATGAAAAGTGTGGTTTCTGGTTTGGAGAATCCTTTTACAGATGAAGCACTTGAGGCGTTGAAAAATAAATCCAAAAGACAAATTCTAATTATTGATCCCGCGGGCCGTGTGGTGAAAATCCAATTGGGAAATATATCTTTCTATTTCGGAAATATCATAAAAGCGTTGAAGCCTGAAAATGTTGTGACTATTGTGGAGGGACCAAGACCAAACTTTCCTGAAAACGATTTTCATGTTAAGGAATACAATTCAAGACTAGCCGTTGCTTGTGGATGGAATGGAAAGGCCAATCAAGAACTTCTCAATTCAATTCGTGTTACCTATGATAAAATAGTTGAGGACTCTGTTTTTTCAGAATTGGAAAAATTGAATATTAGAATTGCATTGCAGCAGTTTTTCATTCAGGCTGTTTTCTGGAGAAAGGTACTTTCTGTGATAAATCCCGAAATGGTTTTTCTTTGGCCTCATTACCATCGCGAAGGTTGCATTCTTGCTTTTAGGGAAAAAAAAATTCCTGTTATTGAAATACAGCATGGGCTCATTGCAGAAGAGGATGTTTTTTATACTTTTCCTAAACAAGTGGAGGCAATTGAAAAACGTGCCTTGTTTGCAGATGAAATTTGGGTTTATGGAAATTTTTGGAAAGACCAGTTGACCAAAGGTGCCGGATATGCTTCTAAGCAAGTTAAGGTTTGTGGATATTTTCCAATCACAATTATTCCGACGGATGAAATAAAGGAATCTTATAGAGCAATTTTTCCTGAAAAAAAAATCATGCTGGTTACTACGCAAACGTTCATGCATGATTATTTTTGCTCCTATATCAAATTTCTTTCAGAAGATTTGCGTTCAAGAAATTTGCCTTATGCGGTTTTTGTAAAACTTCATCCTGCTGAAAATCTGGATAGGTACGATTCGATTTTGAATCTTGATAATGTCAGAATTGTAAATGAAAACCTGGATGTGCTTTTTTCAGTTGTGGACATTCACATCAGTGTTTACTCCACCACTCTTTTTGATGCAATTCGTTTTGGCATTCCAAATTTTTCTGTTTATTTCCAACCTTTCAGCGATTATATCGAGTTGATTAGGAAGGAAAATATTGCCCATATGATTCATCCGAACGAAAATCCAATTGACTTTTCTTTGACTCCATCTTATGGAAAACCAAAGGAATATTATTATAAGGAATTCGATTCTTCTTTTTTTGAAAATATTGTTTCATGATTAAGGTATCCGTTATCATCCCATGCTTTAATGTTGAGAATTATATTTGCGAAGCGGTGGATTCTGTTTTTCAGCAGAATGAAATTGAATTTGAATTGATATGTGTAGATGATTGCTCAGAGGATAGGACATATGAGATACTTCAGGAAATAAAATCCTCGCATCCTCAAAATGTTTTTATTTATAAAAATGAAGTAAATAGAGGAGGGGCTTTTTCAAGAAATAGAGGACTCGAATCAGCTACGGGAACATATATTCAGTTTCTTGATGCGGATGATTTATTATTGCCAGGGAAAATTTCTCATCAATTGAATCTGTTTAAGGAAACAAGTAATTTGCCCGGATTTATTGTTGGTGATATTATTAAGGAATATGCGTCAGGAGAGCAGGGAAATATTATTGCTGAATGTGATAATGTTTGGTTGGGACTTATGAAAGCACGACTTGGGTGTACCTGTTCGAATCTTTGGAAGAAGGAAGCTTTAATGGCTATCGGCGGTTTTGATATCAATCTCAAAAGCAGTCAAGAAGCTGATCTTATGTTTCGACTTCTAAAAAATGGAGAGAAAATAATTTATGATAATTTGCCTCTCACTGTTGTGAGGGAGAGGAAAATAGGATCAATATCCAATTTAAATCGAGGTGCAAATTGGAAGCGATATGTCCAATTAAGATGTAAAATTATTACCTATCTCCAATTTGAGGGAAAGTTGGCTGCTGATAGACAGAGTGCTTTTAATCAAATACTTTTTGACGCTATTAGGAACTGGTATCCTTATTCTCCTGATGAGGCTTTAGAAACTTATAGGAAGTATCTGCCTGTTAATTTTGTTCCAGTTGTTTCAAGTGCGACCTCCAAGAATTACGTGAGACTTTTTCGCTTGCTGGGTTTTGTACTGACCGAAAAAATAAAAATGTTGATAATCTTATTTAGAAAAAGATTCAAATGAATGTGCATTAGAAATCGAAAATGAGCTTTGCTTGTTAAATAGATAAAAAAATCAAAATAGAAATGTTTCGGAGTTAAGGATTTAGATTTTCTCTATGCACAAACGAATAAGTATTTTAAAATGTTCCTGGAGTTGATATTAATAGGGTAATTCTCTAGAATGTACTATTTCAACTGCGTCTCTTTCCTCTTTCCTCATTCTAAGAGAGAAAAGACTCCTTAAATACCTTTGGAAAACTGGAAATCGGAATATAGGAGAGACTCTTTGGTAAATTTGTCCAATATGGTTGCAGATTTGTCACCTGAATTTAGATGGTGTCTATCGAATTGCTTAACCTTGCAAACTATCACTTTATCTTAAATAATTAAGTCAAAATAACTGTATGCAATACATTTCGGATATGAAAATGTTGTCAAAGTATAACCTCGAAATATTCAAAAAAATCATGGAGAGGTTATTCTCATCCAATTAAATTGAAACGGATAATAATAAAATGACATTTTTTTGAGTGCATGAATCGGTTTATTCGTTTTTCAAAATCAATCATAATTTCAATAGACAAGCGACTATGGTAGAATCTTTCACATGTTTTCTCAACAATAAATGAAATCGAGAGTTTTTGGACTTGATCTATTACGAGCACTTGCAATGTTGAGTGTTATTTTGGCGCACAGCGGCTATGATA
>CAIQQJ010000068.1 GCA_903873905.1 uncultured Flavobacteriales bacterium | reverse complement strand
GGATTTCCATTTACATCTTTTCCACCATTGAGTTCAATTTTGCTTCTTGAATTCCAAGCAGAATCCAATTCATGCCAAGAACAATAAACCATCACCTGGTTTCCATTTTCAATCATCGTGGAATTCAATTCAAAAGTATACGGATGACCCTGACGCGTATACTTTTCCAAATGTTGTTTGTCAAATGGATGAATTGTAAAATTTTTCTTATAAAGTTTGGTTGTGAAATAACCACCAGTGATTGTCACAATGACAAAAACGACAAGAAGGGAAATTGCAAAAATTCGTTTTCTGTAAATAAAAGCCATTACCACCAGTAGAATATATCCACCTGAAAAAAGAATGACCAAGCCTGTGAGCGATTGCATGAATTGTAAAAACCAAACGAACCAAACAATTAACGCAATGGCAGCGATTTTAGAAACACTGCTTTTTACTCGGAAAACCCAACGCCCTAGAAAAAACACACTGAGTGCACACATCAATGAAAGTCGAATCAGCGGAACAAATAAGGACGCATCGCGGAGTTCATTGATTTGCCTTATTGGAATAATGATTTTATTCCAAACAAGAATAGATGTTGCCGAACTGACAAATACAGCAAGAACAAAAACCAGCAATAGGTATTCAAATATTTTTTTCTCCAATGGCCTGGAGGTACCAATCACCATTGGAATGAGCAGCATTGGTAATTTGATTTTCAAATCATTCCAACCTTCATGCGCATCAGGTGTCCAAATCATTCCAATGAGATGAAGAATAACAACACCCATTAAAATTGCAATGGATGGACGCGCTCGGAACAATCTCCACTTTGGCTTGAAATTTTCTTCCAGCAATCCTGTGAAAAAAGATTTTATGGTAAGCTCTTTCCATCTTCCACGGTAGTGAATCCAAATTGGATCAACGCGTGTTCCTTCAATTCCCCAATTGATGCAAACAAAAAATATGGAGCCACCGAGAAAAAATTTTCCCAATGACAAAGAGGCAGCCATAACGAATAGGCTGAAAATGTAAATCCAACGATGGTATTTTTCTCCGAAAATCAATTTCTGGCAAGTGGTGTGTTCTGCGAAAGTACTGAACTTATGCGGGAGGCACGGTTAACGATTTTTTTAAAGAAAAATTGTGCATTTGAAAAATAAAAACAAATGCCTTTTGTGATAGGATTATTCTCCCTTGCGCTCCAAATCAGCCCTTTGTTTAGGCTTTTCCTTCACCACAATAGTGGTAAGAATGTTTTTCCATCCTTTCACGTCTTTGAGAATATCAGTTGCTTGTTTCAGGTCTGGATCGTCCTTCAAGGATGCGGCAACTCTTCCTGCTTCATAATAATAACGTGAAGCAATTTCCGATTCAAGCAAAACTTTTATTTCTGTTTTGAATTCGGTAAAATCATCCGCCTTTCCAGCTTGCACTTTTTTCATAAGCGCATCAAATTCCCCGTTGGAATTTGCAAATGTTCCATTCTTCAATGCATGTTTTTTGAAATTGACAAGATCCTTTTCTTCCCTCGAAACGTATGTGTAATCCTGTGTTTTTACCCAAGCAACAAAGTCATCATATTCAGCATCAGTCAATCTGAATTTATCTGATTTGTCAATGGAAGGGTTTTTTTGTGCGTATTTGGTTGCATAATGAAACAACAATGATTTCGCCATGAGTGTATCCGTGAGGACACTATACGTTCTTGCGTGAACTTCCATATCTGGAATTACTCCAAGTCCATCCCAAACAGTTCTGCCATTTTTTGTTTTGAAAGAAGTGATCAAAGAATCAGCGAAACGATCTATTGTTCCATCGGCATTACGATGGGAATAATCAATCGACTGCACACAGCGGCCACTTGGTGTATAATATTTTGCAACCGTAACTTTGAAAAGTGATCCATATGCAAGAGGAAGCGTTTGTTGCACCAATCCTTTTCCGAATGAACGTTGTCCAACAATTACCGCACGATCCAAATCTTGAAGTGCTCCCGCAACAATTTCAGAAGCGGAAGCCGACCATGCATTCACCATTACCACAACTGGAATTTGCGTATCAACAGGAGTTGCTTCAGTTTTGTATTGTTTGTCCCAATCTTTCACACGCCCACGCATGGCAACAACCATTTGTCCTTTGTCAACGAAAAGATTTACAATTCCAACTGCTTCACGCAAAAGTCCTCCTGGGTTTTCGCGTTCATCTAGAATAATGGAAGTGGCTCCTTGTTGTTTTAGACTGACTAAAGCTTCACGCACTTCATTCGCGGCATTTTCCATGAAGCCGGTAAGTTTGATGTAACCAACTTTGTTTTCCAACAATGCGAAGTAAGGAACGTTTTTCACTTTCACTTCATCGCGCACGATTGTAAAATCGAGTGGTTTCAATTCTCCTTCGCGACCAATTTTTATTTTCACTGAAGTTTTGGGAATGCCTTTCAATAATTTCCCCATTTCCTGATAGGTTTTTCCTGTGCAATCTTTCCCATCAATTTCGAGAATAATATCTCCTGCTTTTAGTCCCGCTTTCTGTGCTGCAAATCCTTCATAGGGTTGAGAAATCACAATGTGGTCTCCAATTTGTCTTACCTGTGCACCAATTCCTCCATACTCTCCTGAAGTTTGATAACGGTAATCTTCAATTTCTTCTGCAGTAATATAATCGGTGTATGGATCAAGTGAAGCAAGCATTGCATCAATTCCGGTTTTCATCAATGCACCAGGTTTCGGCTCATCAACATAAAGTTTGTTGAGTTGCTGAAAAAGGTTTCCAAAAATTTCCATGTTTTTGGAAATCTCAAACAAATGATCATCATCCTTATCGATAGCGGCAAATCCAACATATCCACCAACCATTAATGCAAGCGGAAGTACGATGCGTTTGGCAATTTTTCTGAAAAAGGAAAGTGAAGTTTTTGGTGCTTCAGGTTTTTCCAGCTCAATTTTATTTTTCATTTTATATGCTTTTGATTCGAATGGAGCGTCCTGTTGTATTTCAAAATTCAGAACTCAAAATTATTTTTCATTGAACAGGATCGTGTCCGTGACCACCCCAAGGATTGCAACGACCAATTCGTTTGATTGCAAGCCACCCACCTTTGAACGGGCCATATTTGCGAATTGCATGAATGCCGTATTCAGAACAACTTGGAGTAAAACGACAGGAAGGTGTGAGGTGTGGAGAAATGGCGCGTTGATAAAAACGGATCAAACCCACAAGGATTCCTGATCCGAGGCGGTTAAAAAAATTATGCTTTTGTTCCGCCTTTAATTGCATCTGCAGCTTTAATCAATCGTTGTAAAGTTAAAATTATTTTCGCGTCGCTTTCTTGGAGTTCGAGCGGTTCTTTATGGGTAAAAATCAACATCACCCTAATTTGACGGTTCTTGCTTTTCAGGTCTTCGTAGAAAAAACTTTTGTTTCTCCGATAACTTTCACGAAGAATTCGTTTGATTCTATTTCTGGTAACGGCAAGTTTAAAAGTGCGTTTCGGAACTGCAAAAGCAACTTGTGCAGGGAAAGGCATTTCTGCATCGGTAAACATCCACTTCACACGAAACGGAAACTGGTAAAAATCTTCCCCATGCTTCATCAGCACATCGAAAGTTTTTTTGCCAGATAGGCGTTCCTGTTTTTGAAAAGTATTTTTCATTGGTGAAGTCCTTGGTTGATAAGAGTTATTGGCAATAATGAATTAGAGTTTCATTAATGAAAAATGACAAATATTCTTTTAATTTGTTTTCACCATACGTTTTGTGTCAATTATATTTCCGTCTACAACCAAGGCATAGGAATAAATTCCGTTGCTTAAGTCATTTGCGAAAACAGTCACTTGTCCTTTTCCGTGATCAGTAAGGTCAACTGATTTGATTAATTTGCCAGTTGCATCATAAAACAACAGCTGCGCATGCTGAGTGGTTTCAGGCAAATTGTAGGTAATGACTGTTTGTTCCGCGAATGGGTTTGGAACATTTTGATTGAGGATAATGTTTTGTGAATTGTCGAGGGTAACGTTGGTGTGATTTATATTTGGATTTTGAGTTCTGGAATTGGAAGTACAGCAGGAATTGATTTGATTTGTAAGAGAGTCAATTTTTTCGCTTTGTTCCTGAATAGCTTTTACCAAATAAGGAATGATTTCAGTGTACGAAATTGATTTCAAACCGTCATAACTGGCATGGACAACATTGGGAAGAACTGTATCCATTTCCTGAGCAATGAAACCGTAATGGGTGCCGTACATAGAAGAGTCTCCGATAGCAGATGCTAGCCATTGAAAACTTACGCCACGCATTCGTTTAATAATTGCGGTTGCATTGCTTACTGTTTGAACATTCGTTTTTAATGTAACGTCAGAACCTTGGGTTAATACATCGTAAAAAATTCCTCCATTTACTTGAAGTGTATTTCCTGTATAGGGCAAATTTGAAAATCCTAATGTTACGGTTCCACCATTTTTAGGTACATAGATTGCTGTTCCAAGTCCAAAAGCACTTACTGGAGTTTCAAACCATCCAGCAATCCTATTAAAATCTGTAAGTAAGGGCATTTTAGATTTTATTCCAATTGATGAACCAACTACAGGAGATGAACTTGGATCATTATTGGTAATCAAAATTCCTTTTGAGGCTGTTGCGCCTGAGTTTTGTTGAACTTCAAGTTTTGCTACAGGTGTGCAATTGTTTGGGTTCAAACCTATTCCAACATTATTAGCCAAATTATTTCCACTTCCAATTCCGTTATCATGAAAAATAAAATTCCAATTACTCAAGTTGAATTCAGAATCATATGGAAGGTTTGCCGAATTATTTCCAGCGTTACATTCAAAGAATGGAGTTCCACTAGCAGCAGATGATGGAACATAAATCACATCACCCGAAGTACTCAATGCCAATACTCCTGGGCCAGGATTTACGGCAGTGAGAGAGGCGGCCACTCCTGGCAATTGTCTAAAGCGCAGCCCGCTTGTATTTGGAATAATTGCTCCTGTTGTATTTGTGCGCGCATTTATTTCCAAACTATTGTCTGGTCCCAGTGTTGGCGAATTATCATTTGAAAGTCCAATGCCAACCCAAACTGTTGTATCGCCTAAAATCATTTTATTATTTGATTTTACTAAGGCATTTGAACCAAGCGCTGCAGCGTTTGTAAGTGAAGATGAAGTAGGCTCGTCTGCAAAAGCACCTAAAAAAGTATTATTCGAACCTCGTTGATTGTAACCAGCATGCATGCCGACCGCGACATTATTATCATCAGCAGCAGAAAAACCTGTGTTATAACCAGACTCAAATCCTACAAAAGCATTATTATTTCCCATTTTATTGTATTACGCCGCAAATGTTCCCATTACTGTATTTTGATCTCCCGTGTTTGCGGTAAAATTACAATGCGCACCAAAATAACAGTTATAATTTCCATCTATGTTCAGAAAGCCGGCTTCTTTTCCATAAAAGGAATTTGACCCTCCATTAACATTGGAATATCCGCAAAGTGTTCCGGTAAATGTATTGTACTGTCCATTTACATTGAAAAACCCTGCAAGTCGACCGACAAAAACATTTCCCTGTGCAATTGTATTGTTGAAACCTGCGAGACTTCCGACAAAGGTATTGACGTTTCCACTGATATTATTGTAACCGGTGCTATCTCCAATAAAAGTATTTGAATTCGCATTATTGAAATATCCCGCATCAAATCCCAAAATAGTATTTCTGTTTCCTACAATATTAGAAAAACCGGAATTGGCTCCTCCATAAGTATTTTCATAACCACTAATATTTGAGTACCCGGAATTATATCCTTCAAATGAATTATCATTTCCTGTTTTATTTTTTCTTCCTGCGGATGCTCCTGAAAAAGTATTTTCATTTCCTGATGAGTTTTCATTTCCAGCGAATGATCCTAGAAAAGCATTTGCTGTTCCTCCATCATTTAACTCTCCACACCGAAATCCAATAAATGTATTTGTGCTTGCCGTATTTGTATAACCGCTTTTGTAACCGAAAAAGGCATTTTCACCACCACCCACATTACTGAAACCTGATTTATAACCTACAAAAGTATTTCCCACAACGCCTTGTGTGCTCTGTGTGAATCCTGCTTGAAAACCAATGAAAGTATGTTGGGATCCCTGATTGTTCTGTCCCGATTGATTTCCAACAAATGTATTCTCATTTACAAGCGTCAAAACATTTCCTGCAAAACCCGTTTGATTTCCGACATAAACATTGTCTCTTCCATCTTTATTACTAAAGCCTGAATTATATCCGATAAAAGTATTTTTGTATCCTGTTGTGTTTGACATACCCGATTGTGAACCCATAAAGGAATTCTGAAAACCGAAACCACCTACTCCGGTATTTGTTAAGCCACTTCGATAACCTAAAAAAGTATTATCAACAGCTCCATCATTCGCAAAACCAGAAGCGTTGCCAAGAAAAGTATTTCTTGTTC
>CAIQQJ010000067.1 GCA_903873905.1 uncultured Flavobacteriales bacterium | reverse complement strand
CATCGCGAGTTTGAGAAGAAATGATTTCTTTTCTTGAATAGGATTTTCAATTTGCCATTGATCTGAATGGACTCCTAATTCTTTCTTTTCATTTATTGTATAGAAAATTTAGCGCACCGAACGATAGTAGATTAGCCCTGAATTCTATGGTTTATCCAAGCGTTTCTGAAAATAATTTTTCATGCTGCTTGATTTAATACAGACAAATAGGGAGTTCCTCTTTTTATTGCTGCAAATATCCTGCTTGTCAGTTTGTTACGCAAAATATTTATTGTGCTCATTGGACTTTTTCCTTCATTGATTCTACGATCGTAATAAATCTTGAATTCATTTTCTTTTTTGATGGTATTCAATGCACACATTGTCAATAGCGATTTTAGTTTCTTATTCCCAAAATGACTGATTCTTGTTTTCCCTCTTATGCTTGTTCCAGAAGAAAATTCAAACGGCGCTATGCCGCAATAACAAGCGAATTTTCTCGGATCATCGAATGAAGTGAATGCATTTGTGTACACCAAAAAGAATAATGCAGTTTGCTTTCCAATACCGTGCACGGATTGTGTCAATTCAAATTTTCCTTTCAGATTCTCATCTGCGTTGATTATTTCCAACATTTTTTCATTGACAATTTCAATTTTTTTCAAATTTGTTTTTATCAGTGAACGGCTTTCTTTTTCAATCAAACCAGTTTCATCCGCATCAAATTCTTTTGATTCCCCACTGGTAATTTTTAAAGCAGAGACTGTTTTCACCAATCTTTCCCGGAAGGCAAGCAATTGTTTTACTGCAAGCAGGGATTTTGAAGGCAATGAATACAACTTGACTTTATGCTGATGGATAAAACAGTATTCAGCAATCACTCTTGCATCCGCCTTGTCATTCTTGCCCCGCTGCAATCCGCAAGAGCGTTTTATCTGCAAAGCATTCTCGAGCCAGAAATCAGCTTTTGTTTCATTCATGAAAATGCTCAAGCGAAAAGAATAAATTCCTGTGTGTTCAGCGCAGAATAAAATTTCATCCGATGAAAAATCACCGAATGATTTTATCCATTTCATCATTGCGAGAAAACCCTTTTTATTGTTTTCAAATTGACGATGGTCCGATGAATTGTGATGTTGTTTTGTGCGAACTGCAACATCGATTGTAAGTTTTGACTGATCAATGCCGACAAATAGTTTGTAATTCATAATTTTGTTTTAGAAGTGAAAGACTCAGTTTACTTCGATTGACCAATAGTTGAATAAAACTAGATCCCTTAAAAGCTCTCGATAAGCTAAAATTCTATTTGGTTCTTGTTCAACTAAAACAACAGAGGTCTGATTCAGGGCATAGGTCTAAAAACCTGGATTGAGCGAAAGTTCACCTCTGTCGTTTGGTTAATCTTCAACAACAAATCTCAAATAAAATTCTTGGACCCAAACCTAAGGGATTGAAGCGGTTGCCGTGCAAAAGCGGAAAGCGGGAAAAGTGCTTCTTTGAAACTACAATCTCCCGGCTCCTAAAATTAAAATTGCCACTAAGGCACTAAAAGCACGAAGGTCTCCAGAAAAAATAATCATGTGCATTCT
>CAIQQJ010000066.1 GCA_903873905.1 uncultured Flavobacteriales bacterium | reverse complement strand
GTGCCTCAGGTCGGGCTATCCGCTATTACTCCTCGTCCCAACATTTCTGTTGGGAGGGTAACCGCTACTATCCCTCACGCGGAATAAGAATAACCTAATTAGAAATTGGAAATTAACAAATTGGAATTTTTTTCACCCCAACACCACTTCCAACACATGATGCGATTTCACTTCGTGCATACTGTTCAAATGCAATTCATAATATTTCAGTAAATGTTTCACCATCAACCTGCGCGATTCACCCGAGAGCAAAAACAAATGCATCGTATCATAACTCAATTGCAAAATGTTTTCAAGTATTCTCGCTTCATTTGCATCAAGCGTATTCGCGTGATCTGGATAACTGCTTCTGAAAACACCATCACGCAAATCGAAAATGCTTTTTTCTCCCAATGAATTTGGCTGAGGATAAAACCCCAGAAACTTTGTAAGTTGAACTAAAAAACACAAGTGAAAATTCGCAACGCCATCTTCTTTCAAATCCAAAATATGAAGTGAATTTGAAATGAAGGAATACAGCTGTTCGTTCGCCTCTTCCTCTTTCACCGCCTTATACAAAACCTCTGCAAGAAAAAGTGCAATGCTCGTTTTGATTATGTCTTCCTGCAAATGCAAATACGGTTCGCTACAGGAAATTTCCCTTACACTTTGCAAACTATTTTTATCCCGGTAGTCCACCACCAATTCCAATTGTGTGAGCGGCTGAAGAAGGCTGTTTTTTATTTTGCCTTTTTTGCTTCTGGAAATGGTAATGATGAAAGATTCTATTCCAGAATGTTCCGTATAAATTTTTGCAATAACACGGTTATCAGAATAAGGAACCGTGTGAAAAACAATTCCCCGTGTTTGTTGAAGCATTTGGTTTTTAGTTCAAAGTTTTTAGTTCGGAGAAGTTCGAAAAGATCTCCGAACCCAACACTCCGAACTAACCACTAATTAATTAAAAGGATTTTCGTAACCGCCTTCTCTGTTCCATCCGCATTGCTGATAAACACAATATAAACTCCCGTTGCTGCACGCACGCCCTGAAAATTATTTCCATCCCAAATTGCACGTCCGCCGAGAGCGGTTGTTTTAAAAACAACTTGACCGCGTATATCTGTGATTTTAATATCAGCATTTTTTACAAGTCCTGTAATCGCAATCGGTCCAAGATATTCATGTGCAACAGGATTCGGATAGGCATAAACTTCGCCCATCGTTTCTTTTCCCTCATTCGCTTCGCCCATGTAAGAAACTATTCCTTTTGTGGTGCCGAAAAAAACTTCGCCTGTCGCCTTGTCTATTTCAATGCTTGTAACATCATCAGAAAGAAGCGGACTGTTTGCTGCAGTGAAATGTTGTAATTCTTTTTGTCCATCCGACGACATGAGAAACACGCCACCACTTTCCGTTCCAATCCATTTCCTATTCGCGCCATCTATTGCAATGGCGGTCACAACTTGTGTTTCAAGAAGAATTTGCACGTACGTATCTTGCGTTATAAGAATTTGTTGTGCGTCACATCCGTTTGTATTGAAAATATTATCCGCACAATAAAAAACCCCAATGCCCTTATCTGTTCCAATCCAAATTTCTCCATTTTGATCTTCTGCCATTGCAGAAACTTCGGTGCCGGGAATATTTCCAATGCCCGCTGTAAATCCAAGTCTTTTTTTCCTGTCATCACCTGTATTGGATAGCGTTCCGTTGTCGTCAAACACAAGCATTCCTCCACCACGTGGAACAATCATCCATTTTTGTCCCGTTGAAGTGATCATCACTGAAGACATGTTTGTTCCAATTGGAATTAGCGAACTGAAATCAAATGCCTGCCATGTTCTGTCTGCTTTGAAAACATTTAGACATGTTGTAACGTTTGCATTTACCACCCACAAGTTTCCACTTGTGTCAAATTGCATTCCTGAAATTCCACACCACTGATATTCTGCCCTTCTTTGCAGTGTGCTATTGTGATTATCCCATAGCGTATCAAACACTCCGTTTTTCACTTCAAATAACCCCCAGCCATACGAACCGAGATAATAATGGTTAGCGTCCTTCGGATCAATTGCCGCAGATAGAATATCAAACAGCGTATCTATTTGTGGAATGGCGTACTTGTCATAATTCGTCCACCATCCATTTGTCAGAGTAGAAAGTCCTTTCCTGTTCAACACATTGTTCCAAGCGTCATCGTGTCCACCCGGAACAACCAAGAGTTGATCGTTTACTTCCGTCATTGCATAAGCATCGGTAGAAACAGGTCCATTCGGATAATAAGGCGTTCCGTTGTAAGCGTTGTTTTGTTTTATTAAACCATGAGCCAAATCCGCAACCCACATTCCCGTTTGATCAACATAAACTTGTTGTGGAGAAGGAAGGCCGAGCGGTTGCAAATTAGCTGGGTAAGAATTGTTGATTAATAAATAAGATGAGCTTACTTCAAAAGTTGAATACAAGTCAACCATGTAAAGCTTGTTGTTGTAAACATAATAATCGTGGATATTATTTGCATTGTCACTGAACTGTGCAACAGCATCAAAAAGCGTGGTGTCCCAAATATCTGTTGTAAGGTCCATATCAAAAACCATGTCTTGTTGATAAGCAAGGCCTGGAAAAGTGGCTGCTCGTGTCACGATTAATTTTCCGTTAAAAATTATCATCGCATCATAAATGCTATTTGTATAATTTGTAAGAATGTCGCTAAACTTTGTCCATGTGCTAAAGTTTGAAAGGTATGGGCTGTTAATTGGCGCATAATAAATTCCATTTTCTGTTGCTGCAAAAATTCTCGTTGCATCAGAAACAATATCAAGAATTGAAAGGTAGGTTCCGTTGGGCCCAATGAGGTAAGTGTCTTTCACTTCTTTCCTGTCTGTATCCACAACAACAATTCCAAAACCCGTTGAAACATAGGCAAGTTTGCCAACGAAATAAACATTCTGAATACACTTGTTTCCAATAATATTAGCATGCTTGATATCTGGAAGGTTGATGATTTCATTTCCGTGAATGAGATCAATGTTACCTGTTTGGTATCCTACAAATAAAATATCGTTGTAAGGATTATATGCAATTGCACGAATTGCAAGATCACTTAGTCCTTCAATTTTTGTAATGCGCTCAAGCGCCAAATCCGTTTTATTTAAATGGAAAAGCCCCTCATCAGTAGCACTCCAAATGGATGAATTTGACCCAGTGACAAACCTGCAATTCTTATACGGTAGGTGCATGCGCCATCCGCCGATTGGTAAATTCTGCGCATTTCCAATCGCCACAAAAGCAATAAGAAAAAACAGTGTTATTTTTGAAAATAATATTTCGCGTTTCGCGCAGCGCATCATGAACAAATTTAATGGTTTCGTGCGGGATAATAACTTGAAAATCGCGTGTTTATTGCCCCTTAGCGGATTTAAATTGTATTGTCAGTGTATCTTTGCGCAAAGAAGATTGTTTTTTCCCTATTGGCACCGTAGTTTCCCATAGGGATCCCTTCGGGACAACTGGATAGAATGGCAAAAAATTAAAATATTGGCACCGTAGTTCAACTGGATAGAATGGCAGTTTCCGGTACTGTTGGTTGGGGGTTCGAATCCCTCCGGTGTCACAAGTTGGTCCCACACATATTGTGGGACTTTTTTTTGTTAATGAAAAATCACAACCAACTATTTTTATATTTTTTCAAAAGCTTTTTCCAAATCAGCTTTCAAATAAGCAGGATCTTCCAATCCTATATACAATCGAATTAAATTATACGGCAGGGGGTTTTTAAAACTGGCCGATTGAATTAAAGCGCAAACTGGAAAACAAAGTGATTCGTGTCCACCCCAAGATGTTGCAAGTAAAAACGCTTTTAGTGAATCACAAAAACTTTCTACCGTTGAAATGTCTTTTGCTTTGAGCTGTATTGAAATCAATCCTCCACCCTGTTTCATTTGTTTTTTCGCCAATTCAAAATTGCTATTGCTCTTTAGAAATGGATAATTTATTTTTTCCACTTTCGGATGTTTCTCCAACCATTCTGCCAATTGTTGTGCAGATTCCGAAGAACGATTCACTCTCAACTCCAATGTTCGTAACCCACGAATCATCAACCATGCATCATGCGCGCTGATAATTGCGCCGATAGTCATATACTCCTCCGCCAACATTTTCATGATGCGTTCTTTCGAAGAAGCAACAACTCCTGCAACAATATCGCTGTGCCCGTTTAAATATTTTGTTGCCGAATGCACAACAATATCTACTCCCATTGAATGCGGCTGTTGGTTCAATGGAGAATTGTAGCTGTTGTCAAGTATTGTGGTTATGCCATATTTTTTTGCCATTGTGCAAATAGCAGAAATGTCTTGCAACTCAAACGTCAATGAATTTGGGCTCTCTAAATAAATCAGCTTTGTATTTGGCTTTACTGCCTTTTCAAAATCTTCTGCATTTTCACCTTCAACAAAAGTTACTTCCACTCCATACTTCGCCAAATATTTTGAAAACAAATTGCTCGTCCATGAATATGGTTTCGCAACACAAACCGCATGCTCCCCTCCTTTAATCGACGACATGACCGCAGCGGCAATTGCCCCACTTCCACTTGCAAAAACCAGCGCGTCTTCTGTTCCTTCAAGCGCCGCAATTTTTTGTCTGAGTGTTCCTACGGTCGGATTAAATCCTCTAGTGTAAAATGGCGTTTCCAATTCACGCTTTAATTTCTCCCGCATATCTCCAACGGAAGAAAAACAAAAATTAGAAGAAAGAATAATTGGCGGACTTACTGCGTTGTAATAATTTTCACGCTCTTCGCCAAGGTGGTTGAGTATGTATGATAATTCCATTTACAAGTTTCGCTATTTTTTGGCTCCAACTCTAATTCGGCTGGAAAAAATATTTCTCTTTTGAATTGAATTTTAAATTAGAAAAGTAACGTATTATATTTCTTTTGGGCGTGTCCCTAATCGGGTCGGGCTTTTCGCGCTACACGGTAGCTTGCTTCAATCCCTCACGCAAAAAATGTTCACGACGGTTTAAGAAATTGCTCGAATTGAAAAAACGATAATAGTCTTGGAGCTACTTTTTGAACACAAAATATACGGCACCGATAAGTAACGCAAATGCAACGAGGTGATTCCACTGCATTGTTTCCTTTTTAGAAACCAGGGCAAGGAATATTGTGAAAACAACGAGTGTAATCACCTCTTGAATAACTTTTAATTGAACCATGGAGTAGGGGCCACCGTTTTCTAAAAATCCTAAGCGATTTGCAGGGACTTGAAAACAATATTCGAAAAATGCGAATCCCCAGCTGATAAGTATGAGCGAAAAAACTCCCGCCTTCGGAAACCATCCCCATGATTTGAAATTCAAATGTCCATACCAAGCCATTGTCATAAATGTATTGGATGCAACAAGTAAAAGAATGGTGAGAAGTCCGCGCATGTTTGATTGGTTTTAAGTTCGGAGAGGCCTTAACTCAACCTCCGAACTAATCACTCTCAACTAAATACTATTCTTTGTTCCGGATAATGTAAATCAAACTGGAAGAGCCTTCTGCTCCGGCCTTCAGATTTGAAATCCACCCAGTCCAAACAGCAGAAATAAGGTTGTTGCTTCCTGTTTTACATTTTTCGCTTAACATGGAAACATAATAGCTGTCAAATTTCATTGGCAGAATTTTTTCCACTTCAAATCCAACAACACCCATTAATGTACGCATGTCTTGTGCTCGAAAGTGATATAGGTGGCGAGGAACATCATAGGCTGCCCAATATTCACCGTAATGTTTTGCGTCATGGGAATTACGATTAGGAACTGCAATAATAAGTACGCCATCATACTTCAGTAAATCTTTAAGTTTTTGTACGCGCTCCAAAAGGTGTGGCACGTGCTCCAGAACATGCCACATTGTTATCACATTAAAGCTATTTGGTGGAAAATTTTCCAACTCCTTTTCTTCACGTACATCCAGATTGTAGTTTTCAACTCCTTGTTTTCGGGCACTAGGGCTTGGTTCAATTCCTATTGTTTCCCATCCGCCCGATTTCATGGTATTTAGAAACTCACCTGTGCCACATCCAATATCAAGGAGCGCACCTTTTTTTCCCACACTGTTTATTAGCTCCAACTTTTTTGCCAATGTGTGTTTTCTAACTCGCTGATAGAGGTTGCTTACGATTCCCTTTGAAGTGTTTGAATGAGAAATGTATTCTTCAGATTCATAAAACTTGCCAAGCTCACTTTCAATTGGCCTTGGGCTTGTATATGCAAAACCACAATTTTTACATTCAACAATTTCAAAACTGCTTTTTGAAACTGTATGGTCTTTACATGCTAGAAATAATTCTGTGGCGACCCCTCCACAAACACGACATTTTTCAACTTTTTCAACTTTTGTGCTTTGCATCGCTTTTTTATTTTAATAATGTTTAAATATACTGATTTGCAGTGCTTTTGTGAAAATCAAAAGCGATATTTATACACATTTTTTTAACATATTTGTGTTGTTCCACGTGAAACAATCAATGTTCATCATAATACATGATATTCTTGTTTTTATTTATACACATTAACCTGTATATCTGTTATATACAAAGCTTTTATATAGTTTTTATGGTACTTTAATAATTTGGAACTTTCAATGTCGTCCTAATGTTTTTTAGTGGTTTATTGTTTGGTGGTTTCACGTGAAACGTAACTTTTTAAAAGTTTTGAAATTGACCCCTTGCTATCGGTTGGCCGTGGCAAAGGCCAAAATACATCTCAAAAAGAAACCCCGAACCAATAAAGGAACGGGGTAAGTGAAAAGCAATAGAGGGGTTACCTGCCCAAATAAATCATTAAAACAGAAATATCTGATGGGTTTATTCCGCTAATGCGGGATGCCTGCCCAAGAGTGGATGGTTTAATCTTTGATAACTTTTCTCTGGCCTCCAATGAAAGTGATGTCAATTGATAATAATCAAAGTCTGATTCCAGAGTCACATTGTCAAGTCGAGAAATCTTCTCGGCAAGCTCGAATTCTCGTTGAATATAGCCCTCATACTTCATCAGAATTTCAGCCTGCTCTATATCTTCCTTATTAAAAACTGATAGAAATTCTCTTGTCTTTGCATTAACATCTATAAAATCGAAAATGGAAACACCTGGGCGTGACAAAACACCAAACATCTTTACCAGCTGTGAAATAGGGGACGAGCCCAGAACGTCCAAAACAGGATTCATTTCAGCAGGAGAAATACTTTCCTTCTTGAAGAAATTCTGAATTGAATTGGAATTGGCCAACTTTTCTTTTACACGATTATAACGCTCCTCTGAAGCTAATCCCAACTCAAAGGACTTGGGGGTCAATCTTAAATCAGCGTTGTCTTGACGAAGGAGAATTCTATATTCCGCTCGAGAAGTAAACATCCTATAAGGCTCGTCCGTTCCTTTGGTAACAAGGTCATCAATCAAAACCCCAATGTATGCCTCGGCCCTAGAAAGAATAAACGGGGCTAAATTCCGGATTGTTAAATGAGCATTAATACCTGCCATTAAGCCTTGGCAAGCCGCTTCCTCGTATCCCGTTGTCCCGTTAATTTGACCAGCAAAAAACAAGTTTTTAAGAAGCTTTGTTTGAAGGGTCGAATCCAATTGCGTTGGAGGGAAATAATCATATTCAATTGCATATCCAGGTCTGAACATTTTAACATTCTCAAAACCAACTATTTTACGAAGCGCTTTCAATTGAACCTCTTCAGGTAATGATGTAGAAAATCCATTAACATATACCTCAACAGTTTCCCAACCCTCTGGTTCAACAAATATTTGATGCCGCGTTTTATCCGCAAACCTATTGATCTTGTCTTCAATAGAGGGACAATACCTAGGGCCTAAACCTTGTATTCTCCCCGAAAACATAGGAGATTGCTCAAATCCGGTTTTTAAAATATCATGGACCTCCTGATTTGTATAAGTAATATGACAAGGTCGTTGCTTAACCAAAGCACGACTAGAATCCAAATAAGAAAATTTTTCTGGCTGCTCGTCACCAGCTTGAATTTCCATCTTAGAATAATCAAGAGAACGACCATCAACACGTGGAGGCGTTCCCGTTTTCATCCTTCCACTTTTAAAACCAATGGCAACCAACTGCTCAGTAATTCCTTTTGCTGGACTCTCCCCAGCCCTGCCTCCGCCAAAATGCTTCTCGCCAATATGGATTATACCATTTAAAAAAGTGCCGTTTGTAAGGATAACAGACTTCCCTTTGATTTTAATTCCCATTGCCGTTTCAACACCACAAACTTTATCACCCTCAATGATCAACCCGCACACCATATCCTGCCAGAAGTCAACATTTGGAGTTCGCTCCAACATTAGGCGCCACTCCTCAGCAAATCGCATCCTGTCACTTTGAACTCTTGGGCTCCACATAGCAGGTCCTTTAGATCTATTCAGCATCCGGAACTGTATCGCCGTTTTGTCGGTAATTATTCCAGAATAACCACCTAACGCATCAATCTCCCTCACAATTTGTCCCTTTGCAACACCGCCCATAGCGGGATTACAACTCATTTGAGCAATGGTTTGCATATTCATAGTAACAAGCAAAACACTTGATCCTAAATTAGCTGCTGCTGCTGCTGCTTCACATCCCGCATGACCAGCACCAACAACAATAACATCGTAATCTTTAAGCATGTAAGTTTTTTAACAGGGACCAAAGGTAAGTCACACAATACGCAGAAGCCGCAGAAACAAAAAGAAAAGCCGCATCAAATAATTGATGCGGCGGTATTAAAAAAATATTGTCTACTTCACCTTAGTCTGAGTAGGGGCATCAATTGAATAATAAAGGATATTATGAACCTCGTCAGCATCTCTATAATCCACCTTTAGTCCTTTATCAGTAGACTCAATAATCTTGAATTTTTTCACCACAGAGGAATCAGATGTAAAAGAAATCCAAAGATTGTCCTTGCTTAAGGACCATGTGCCTCCCTCAGCAACACCATTCATGATTATACGATATCTGCCGCCATCCATCAATAAAAGCAAGTCTCCTTTTTGTTGGTCTGTTGGTTTGTGTACGTCACCGAAATTTTCAGTTTGTGATAAGTACCATGTCTTACAAAGCGAATTAGCCTTAGGATTGGTTGTTGAAGAACCAGTGGTGCTTACGGTAGAGTTTTGAGTGGTGTTCTTTGTTTGAGTTGATTGGCCAAACATTGTAAAACCAATAAATAATAATGCAGCAGTAAAAACTATTTTCATGATAAAGTGTTTAAAAATCACGTAAATCTAGTGCGTTTTCTTCTTCGGCGCGCATCCTTTTTATTTCACGAGGCGTTTTGTCACCATAGCCACAAAGGTGCAGCAATCCGTGTGCCATTACGCGATGAAGCTCATCCGTTTTTGTGGTTTTGAATTTTGTAGCATTTTCATTGACTCGAGCAATGCTAATATAAATTTCTCCAATCACGCCATTCTTCGCTTTCTTGTCAGCTGAATAATCAAAACTGATAATGTCGGTTAGGAAATTGTGTCGCAGAAATCGCTTATTAATATCTAGCAAATAATCATCGCTAACAAAAACATAGTTCAAAGAAGCAATTTTCTTTTTATGCTTTTTACAAACCGATTGAAGCCAGGTGTTTATCGCGGCTTTATTTCGAAGTGTATAACGAATGTCGCCTGTGAAAAACAGGATATCTGAATTCGCCTTAGTCATTAATTATTTAGGATCTGAAAATTAAGTTGGACAGAGCGTCCACTATCGGAAAATTCAACATGGTCGGCAAGGTGACGCATTAAAAAAACGCCTCGGCCATTTGGCTTTTCAAGGTTTTCGGGATTGGTGGGATCGGGCAGGTTTTTGAAATCAAATCCTTTTCCCTGATCGCTCACTTCAAAAGAAAGCGATTTGTCTCCTGCATGAAAGGCAAGAACCACCTTCTTTCCAGGGTCTAATTTATTTCCGTGTTGAATCGCGTTGTTAACAGCTTCGGTTACGGCCACAAGGATATTTCCATAATAATCTTCGGAAATTCCATAGGCTAAGCAAATTTCATTGATTAGTTTCTCAACTAATCCAATGTTGTCTGCAACGGACGGGAACGATATTTTTTGCTCCCTTATCATTTCTTGTGCATGGGTCATTTTTCAGTCGAATCACTTTTGTTCTACACCATCAAAATAAGAATTTACCTTATTCTTGTAATAAGGCGAAAGAGCCGGCGGAACGGTTTTAAGAAGCTCGGCTTCTTTCTGTTTCTGTCTGTTATACTCAGAAAAGCCTGCAGGGTTACTCTCTTGTTGATTTTTTGCTTCGTTTGATTGGCGCTGTTCGTCCATTTCCTTCTGTTTCTCAGCCTTTTCGTACTCCAACATTTTATCCAAAATATCTTGCTGACGCTGAATTGTCTCGGCGGTAATTTGCTTGTTCACAAGATCAGTTTCAGTTTCTTCCATTTTTGCTTGGGTTTGTCCACCCGGATCAGGACCACCTTCACCATCTTTTCCAGGTTTCATGGACTCCTGAAGCATTTGACGAATGTAGGCTTGCTGAGCTGCCATTTTCGCTAACTGTTCTGCGCTGCCAGGCTTTCCACTTTGTTGCATTGCTTTCATTTGTTGATTCAATCCTTGTTGCATCGAGCGAAGACTTGACATTCCTGGTTTATTCTTCTTTCCGTTACCTGGTTTCTTACAAGTTCCGCCCGAACATTGCGCTTTACTTTGCGCATTTGCCTCGGCCATCATTTGTTCCAAGGATTCATTCAACATTAGCGCAAGGTTATTAATGGAAGTCATTGCTTGTTGTTCACGGTTTTGTGCTTCGGCCGTATTTCTATCGCCAAGCGATTGCTGCGCACGATCCATATTCATGTTTATGTTCGTGATTTCTTTGTTGACAAGCGGAGAAATTTTGGGGTTGCGTTTGCTAAGTGCGAGCAAACTATCTTCAATCATTTTCGAATCGTCGCGCAACTTTTTCTGTTCACGGGCAAGTGTTGTGTATTGGGGATCATTAACGCTGGTCGTTTTTACTTTTCCCATTAATGTTTCTTGATCAAAAGAAAGTTGAATAAGGTTGCTTAGCAATTGACGAATCGCTTGCATGTCTTCCGTATTTTCTTCTTCATTCATTTTTTTCTCAGCTGCCTGAAGTTCTGCGGAAAGCTCATTCATTTTATCGGAAGCTTTCTTTTGAGAGTCAGACGCTTTTTTCGGAGAGCCTTCATTTTGATTCTGTGAACCCTCGCGTTGTTGTTGTTGAACTTCCATTTCCTTTAAGTCGGTGTTTGGAATATCATGCGGTGTTTCGAGTTTTTGATTTTCTTCCTGAAGCGCATCCATGTCTTTTCGGAATTGATCAAACTTTTTATTCAAACTGTCTTGTGCATTCTTATTTTCCTTCTGGTCTTCTTTGGAAATATTTTTCTGTGCTGATTGTTTTGAAAGAGAATCTTGTTGCTTTTGCATTGCGTCAAGATTCTTAATAGCGTCATCCAATTTTTGTTGCACTTGCATGTCGCGGAAAAGATTCAATGTTCGATCGAGATCTTTCTGCGCATCCTTATTCTCTTGCTTCATTTGATCGAGCGCTTTTTGCGTTTTGTCCTTGTCGGCATTTTGCAAAAGTTGTTCCAGCTGCGCGATCATTTTTTTCATGTCATCAGTAAGGAGCTGATCAAATAATTTTTGAATCTCTTCCTGTTTTGCGGCCGATTCTGGATCTTGTGGTGAAAATTCATTTTTTTGTTGTGCGCTCTGTGATTGCTTCTGTTTGATATTGTCAATTTTTTGCTGCAGGTCTTTCTGACGATTTTTCAGATCCTCGATTTTTTTCTTGTCTTCCCAGCTGAGTGTTTTTTTCTCCATCAGCTTTTTATACATATCGTCAATGTCTTTTTGCAAAGCTTGCGATTCGGAAAGGCTAGCTTCTAAATCTTCTTCTGTCTTTTTGTTGTTTGCCTCATTCTGATCTTTCAATTCTTGTTCAGTGGGGGCGTGATAAATCATTTTTTGTGATCGCGTTGATTTTGCTCCGTGAACTCCATCGTTATCCCAAACTTCAAAATAATATTCAATTTCATCGCCAGCGGTAACGCCAAGTTTTGAAAGATCCCAGTAATAATAAAATTGATCGCGCTGAATAGCAGAACTCACTGGGATTTTCAGGGTCATTGTTTTGTCCGCAATGTCTTTTCCAGTAGAATCTTTTTTATTCAGTGTGTGATAAACAAAAGCAAGCCCCGTAAATCCATAGTCGTCTTTCACTTCGCCATTAAAATATATCTTCAATCGTGAAGCGGAATCTTTCTTTTCGTCAATGGCAATAGAAGGATACAAATCGGGAATGACGTTAATGGAATATCGAATTGAATCCTTGCTTTTCAAAAATTCGTTCGCCGTGTGCAAGGAATAATTTTTTGAATCTAGAAAGCGGTGAGAGAATGAAAATGCATTATCACCCGTTGGTTTGAGCGAGAACGAGGTGTCGCTGAAGGCAAAAAGGAAATTCTTTGTTGCGCGTGTGTTGAAATTCCAAGATATGGTTGTTCCACATGGCACAACTAAGTCACCGGTATTTTTCAATGATTCGTCCTTTTTCCCTGTGTATTTCGGATAATGCAAATCAACATTGAAATTCAGAACGATTGGATTGGGTAAAACATCCAGATCATATTCTTTCGAGGAAAAGCCGTCGGCCGAAAAACGAAATGATTTTGATTTCTGAATATTTCGGAAAACATAATTGAAATTAATCGTGTTCTCGCGATTCAATTTGTATTCGTTTCCATCGACAAGAATAAAAACGCTTTCGGGAATTTCTTTCCCAGTCAATTTTACTTCCAACGTAAAATCCTGATTCTCTACTGCCTTAAGGTTCTTGTTCTGGATTTCAAATTTAAACGGCGCGTCATTTTCGAAAAAATCACTATGGTGTACAAGGCGATTTGTGCTGTCGGTAATGATTCCTGCATTGGTAAAAATAATTGCAATAATTACGAGCAATGGTATAAGCGCATATTTCACATATTTTCTATTCTGACGAAAATCGATTGCTGAAGTAAACGGAACGGGTTTGAGTTCGCGAATTTTCTGATCAACGCTTGCGTGAATTAATTCCGGACTTGTTCCTCCGTCAATTGAAGATGTTTCTTCGGTACGGCGCAATTGAAGCACATTGAGCAGTTTATCCTGAACATTTGTAAAATGTTTGCCGATAATGTTTGCCGCTTCATCATGCGAAATTATTTTCCCGATTCGATTGAGTTTGAAAATAGGAAAGAAGACAAATTGCGTAAGAACCCCTAAGGCTGCAAGAATAAAACTCCAGAATAAAATGGTTCGAACAAACGTGTCGAAATGCGCAAAATATTCCAACACTGTCATTACCAAAAATCCGCTTACAAGAATTCCTACAGCATACAACAAACCACGAATAAGTTCGTTTTTGTAATACTTCCTGATAAACTCATCGAGCTTGCCAATAAGAATTTCGTAACTGCCTCTGTTTTCCATTGTGTGAATTACACAAATTTAGTTTATTAATAACGGAATCACCATGCAATGGTTACTTCGTTTGTGTGATTAGTTTGTTAAAAGATGCTTCATCCACCCACAATCCACACGCGCATTGATTACAAATTACTGGATTGCCCATTACCTATGGTGGGGCGGGGGACGAAAAGGGGGCGGGGGACGAAAAAAGTTTTCCGCAACGTCTCTCGTCCCTTTTTTATTAATTTGCAATACTAATTCTTCAAAAATCTCGTTTGAAATTATGCGTCGATTACTAATTCTTGCTGGTGTATTTTCTCTTTCTCTGTTGGGTGATGGCTGTCATTCGGCGTGCAAAAAGATGGCGAAGGAAAATGGGAAACTCATTAGTGGAAAAGAGAGTTTTGGAATGAAGAAGAATAAGCGGATGAAAAAGAAGAATAGGAGAGGGGCGTGATGGATTACAGATTATCGGATTACAAATTACCGATGGGATGTGCTAATGAATTGATGTGCTGATATGCTAATGAAAACGCTCTTGGTGCGCTGCGCTTGTGCGTCAAATCAAAGCATTATTTTAGAAATTTCTTAGTCTTCCGAAAACCCCCAGTGGCAAAGTGCTTCCGAATTTTGCTTTCAGGAATAATTCTCCAGTTTCCAATTTTGTGTTTTTCATTTTTGGAAAAAGATTTTCCAAGATCATTGCGGAAAAACCAAGTGAGTAGGCGTTGAGAATTAGGAAATGTTCTTTTTCATCCAACAACTCCACCACACCCTTTACCATCTCATTGATGTTTTCTTCCAACTTCCACTTTTCTCCATTCGGTCCATGACCATAAGCAGGCGGATCCAAAATAATTCCGTTGTATTTATTTCCACGACGTTGTTCGCGCTTTACAAATTTCAAAGCGTCTTCCACCAACCAACGAATATTGTCCAAATTCGAAAGTGACATGTTATCATTCGCCCAAGTCACCACTTGTTTGATGGAATCCACGTGTGTGACATCCGCACCAGCTGCACGTGCGGCCAATGATGCGCCACCTGTGTATGCGAAGAGATTCAGAAATTTTGGTTTAGGCGTTTGCATTTCTCCAATGGCAGAAAAAATATAATCCCAATTCACCGCTTGCTCCGGAAAAATTCCAACGTGTTTGAATGATGTTAATGCCAAACGAAATGTCAATGTTTTTCCACCTTGCATTTCATAATTGATGTTCCAACGATCAGGAGTTGGTTTCAACTTTTTCCATTCTCCAGCCGAGGAACTTTTCGGAATGAATTTCACATGCGCCATTTTCATCCACTCGTCTTCAGTAATGGTTTTATCCCAAACCGCCTGTGGCTCGGGACGAATAGTAATGTACTGCCCGAAGCGCTCGAGCTTTTCGAAATTGCCGGAATCGAGCAGTTCGTAATCTTTCCAATGAGTGGGGGAGAGGAGTAACATTCTGCAAATATAGTTCGGAGTGGGGAGTTTGGAGTTCGGAGATAAAAAATAGTCGCTTTAATTAGATCATAACAAAAACTCTCCGAACTCCCCACTCCCCACTCCGAACTCCTCCCTATCTTTGCACACTTATGGAAAACAGAAAAGTAAGAGTGCGTTTTGCGCCAAGTCCGACTGGCCCGCTTCATATGGGCGGTGTGCGCACGGCTTTGTATAATTATTTGTTTGCGAAAAAGAATGGTGGGGATTTTATTCTTCGCATTGAAGACACCGACACCGACAGATTTGTTCCCGGTGCAGAGCAATATATTATCGAAGCTTTGAAATGGTGCGGCATTGAACCGAATGAAGGAGTTGGTTTTGGCGATGGTCCTTATGCGCCATATCGTCAGAGCGAGCGTAAAGAAAAAGGTGTTTACGCACAATATGCAAAACAGCTGATTGATGCCGGCCATGCATATTATGCATTTGACTCGAAAGAAGAGTTGGATGAACAGCGCAAGAAGTTTGATGCTCTGAAAAAGAATTTTTCATACAACGCCATCACTCGTTTGAATTTGAAAAATTCACTCACACTTTCTGCTGAAGAAGTGAAAAATAAAATTGATGCTGGAGAAACTTATGTAGTAAGAATCAAAATTCCTGCTGATGAAGAAATTCGTTTTCAGGATATCGTTCGTGGGTGGGTTGTGGTAAACGCATCACAACTCGACGACAAGGTTTTATTCAAGAGCGATGGAATGCCAACCTATCATTTGGCAAATGTGGTGGATGATTATTTGATGAAAATCACACACGTCATTCGTGGTGAAGAGTGGTTGCCATCTGCGCCATTGCATTTGATGCTTTATCGTTATTTGGGCTGGGAAGATGTAATGCCACATTTTTCTCACTTGCCATTGTTGTTGCGTCCAGACGGAAATGGAAAGTTGTCGAAGCGCGATGGTGATCGTTTGGGATTTCCTGTTTTTCCTCTTGATTGGGAAGATCCGATTACAAAAGAAAAATCTTCGGGTTACCGCGAGAAAGGATATTTTCCAGAGGCGTTTATCAATATGCTTGCTTTGTTGGGATGGAATCCGGGAACAGAGCAGGAGATTTTTTCTGTTGAGGAATTGTGCAAGGTATTTTCATTTGAACATATTCACAAAGCGGGAGCGAAATTCGATCCTGAAAAAGCAAAGTGGTTTAACGAACAATTTCTTCGCGCAAAACCTGATGCTGAAATTGCAAATCATATTCGCACCTCGGTAAAAAATCATTTTCAATTCAATGATGATGACAGGCGTTTGAGCGATAGTTTTTTGAATCGGGCTGTACAACTGTTGAAGCCTCGTGTGCAGTTTGAGAATGAAATGATTGAAAAAGGAAATTATCTTTTCACTGCACCAACCGTTTTTGACGAACAAGCCATTGCAAAAAAATGGAAAGACGGTTGCAAAGAATTTTTTGAATCGCTGAAAGAAACTTTATCATCATTAGATGAGTTTACTGCATCGAACATCGAACCTACATTCAAAGAGTGTGCTGCAAAGAACAATCAGAAACCAGGTGACGTGTTATTTCTTTTCCGAATACTTTTAAGCGGACAAGGTGGCGGAGTTGATTTGATGGGAATGGCTGAATTACTTGGAAAAGAAGAGGTGATTGCAAGAATTACAAAAGGCTTGCTTGTAATTGCCAAATAGAAAAAATGTTCAAAATAAATATCATCCAAAAAGATCAGGGCTAAAGCCCAAAATTATACATCCGAATTAACCCCGAGCTTAAGCTCGGGGATAATGAAAAAATTACCGCTGGGCTTTAGCCCTGAAAAGTTCTATAATTCAAAAAAATAAATTCGCAAAATGTCAACTGAACATCTGAATTTTTTAGAAGAAATCATTACCGAAGATCTCAAGAACGGAAAAAACAACGGTCGTGTACTTACACGTTTTCCTCCTGAGCCAAATGGATATTTGCATATCGGTCACTCAAAAAGTATTGTGTTGAATTTCGGATTGGCGAAAAAATTCGGAGGAAAAACCAATTTGCGTTTTGACGATACGAATCCTGTTACGGAAGACACGGAATATGTTGAAAGCATCAAGGAAGACATCAAATGGTTGGGTTTCGAATGGGAGAATGAGTTTTATGCAAGCGATTATTTCGAACAGATTTATGAATTTGCGGTAACGCTTATCAAAAAAGGATTGGCTTATGTTGATGATTCAACCGCAGAAGAAATTGCGGCTTTAAAAGGAACCCCAACTGAACCAGGAAAAAATTCTCCTTTCCGCGATCGTTCTGTCGAAGAGAATTTGGATTTGTTTGCACGCATGCGCAAGGGTGAATTCAAGGATGGAGAAAAAACATTACGCGCAAAAGTCGACATGGCTTCTCCTAACATGTTGTTGCGTGATCCTTTGATGTATCGAATCAAACACGTTCATCACCATCGCACGGGAGACAAGTGGTGTATTTATCCCATGTATGATTTTGCACACGGACAAAGTGATTCGATTGAAAACATCACACATTCCATTTGCACTTTGGAATTTGAATCGCATCGTCCACTTTACAATTGGTTCATTGAACAACTTGGAATTTTTCCATCACACCAATATGAGTTTGCGCGTCTCAATTTGAATTACACCGTGATGAGCAAACGCAAATTGCTGCAACTTGTCAATGAAAAACACGTGAGCGGTTGGGACGATCCTCGCATGCCAACCATCAGCGCCTTGCGCAGACGCGGTTATACACCAGAGAGCATTCGTGATTTTTGCGAGCGTGTTGGAATTGCGCGAAGGGAAAATGTGATTGATGTTGGTTTGTTGGAATTTTGCATTCGTGAAGACTTGAATAAAAATGCAACACGCAGAATGGCCGTTTTGAATCCTGTGAAGTTGATCATTGACAATTACGAAGAGGGAAAAACAGAAATGTTGTCGGGAGAAAATAATCCTGAAGTAGAAGGTGGTGGTGGAACGCGTGATATTCCTTTCAGCAAGGAATTGTGGATTGAGCGCGAAGATTTTATGGAAGAGCCTCCGAAGAAATTTTTTCGTTTGGGTCCTGGTTTGACGGTAAGATTGAAACACGCTTATATTGTGAAATGTGAATCGTATAAAAAAGATGCTGAAGGAAATGTTTCTGAAATTCATTGCATCTATTATCCCGAAAGCAAAAGCGGAAGCGACACCAGCGATATCAAAGTAAAAGGAACCATGCACTTTGTTTGTGCAAAAAATGCTGTGCCTGTACAAGTGAATTTATACGACAGATTATTTAGTGTTGAAAATCCACAAGCGGAAGAGGGTGATTTTAAGACCTACATGAATCCTGAAAGTTTGAAGGTGATTGAAAATGCTTATGCAGAGGCAGACATGAAAAATACAAAACCAGGTGATAAATTTCAGTTTATTCGCTTGGGATATTTTTGTGCTGACAAAGATTCAACTTCTGAAAAATTGATTTTTAATCGCACGGTTACGCTTAAAGATTCATGGAGCAAGGAGCAGAAAAAGGCTTGAGAAATAAAAACCAATTTTTAATTCGTTTACTATTTCATGGGAAAAATTGAAGTTTCTGGTATAAGGGTCCGCGCATTTCACGGCTGTCTTCCTGAAGAGGCAATCATTGGTGGCGAATATATTGTTGATGTTTTAATTGATTCTGATTTTTCAAAAGCATCACAAACCGATGAGTTGATTGATACAATTGATTATTGTGTAGTTTTTCAAATCGTAAAAGCAGAAATGGCCATTCGTTCAAAGTTGATTGAACACGTTGCGCAGCGGATTGTTTCTTCACTTCGAAATAAATATCCCAATGCAAAAAGTTTTTCTGTAAAGGTTATAAAACTCGTTCCTCCAATGAATGGCGCAGTGGATGCTGTGGCAGTAATTATTGAAGGGTGATCTTTTTACCATAGTTCCTTCTATTTTCTTACTTTTGTGTCCTTAATTAAATGGTCCTGTGGCCGAGCGGCTAGGCAGAGCTCTGCAAAAGCTCCCACTCCAGTTCGAATCTGGACGGGACCTCTGAAAAAATCCTCGCAAGAAATTGTGGGGATTTTTTTCGTGTGAACAAGCGGCTTAGTCCCAACAGAATTGTTGGGACAAAAGCTCCCACTCCAGTTCGAATCTGGACGGGACCTCTGAAAAAATCCTCGCAAGAAATTGTGGGGATTTTTGCTTTTCAGGTGGTAAACCTATGTTCTTACCTTTGCAAACCCTATTAGAACAATAAAATGAACTGGAAACAACTTACTTCTATCAATGACCTAGATGCTCTGATTGCGTTATCAGAAAAGCAGAATATTCTCATTTTGAAACACAGCACGCGTTGTAGCGTAAGCAGATTTTCATTGGGGCAATTAGAAAAAAACTGGAAGACGGAAGACGAACAAAAAATTATCCCATACTTTCTGGATTTGTTAGAGCATCGGGATATTTCTGCGGCGATAGAAAAAAAGTTTGGCGTAACACATCAGTCTCCGCAGGTTTTATTAATCAGAAATGGTATTTGTTTCTATTCCACAAGCCATTCAGAAATTGATTACAATGATATTATGACAAAGCTGAAGTAAAAATGTAAGAAGACAGGGAGAAAAAAATCAATCTATTATTTTAAGTCTTTTCTCTTAAAAAGCACAACGTGTTTTTGATTGAAAACAATTCTATAGAGCGTGTCTGCATAAATTGTTTTCATGGCAGCATCATAAGCCTCTGGTGAACCATAAGGGTAATTCAAATAAAGTCTGTCTTCTTCATTGATGAGAATGTAGTCGGCATTTTTAAGAATCGGATACATGTATGCTTTATCTCTAAAAGCAATGTGTGGTGTTAAATAATTTGTAGCACTCACAGATGCGTTATCAGGAATCATTTTTATCGCTCTTTTTATTTCGTCACGATTGGTTCTGTAGGCGTAATAATTACTTGTGAATATTCTGTCGAACTTTGTCCACCGTTGCAAATAAACAAAACCAAGCGTATAAAAACTCAGACCTGTTACAATTTGTAGCAGCAGTATTCTTATTCCCTCCTGTTTTATTTTGCTTACCGTAAAAACTGTTACCACTGGCAACATGACTGAAAAAACAATGTTGTAATGACCCAAATTTCCCCAAAGTGCCCAAGAGTCTGTAAATAGCGTTGTGCCAAATGTGGGAAGAAAAATAAAAATATATTTCGGTTGAAAAATAAGAAGTGCGCCACCTGTCAAAAGAAAAAAGTTCAGCTTCTCAACTTTTTCCAGATCATTGGTCATCAAATCAAAAATATTTCCGGGATGAGAAAATAAATTAATCAGCACTGCGCTAATAGAATTTCCTAAACTTTGAAAACGCCACGCTGTATATCCGCCGCTAATTGGAGAAATTCTTGGAATGATTAATTTATAGGCAATTAAAAAATAAACAAGCGAGATAAAAAAACAGAATACGCCAAAACGTTTTTGTCCTTTCCAGCCCAGCAGAAGAAATGTAATTCCGCAAGCCATTCCAGTAAGTGCAAGATCTTCACGTGCCATCAAAAATATTCCCAGAGAAATAAGAAACCATTTCAGATTATTTCTAAAAAAGAATAAAAAGATCCAAGGCAAAAACATCATTCCGTACACGTTGTCGTGCGCATCAAAAACCAATGCAGCATAAAGAGAATAATGGGAAAAAAATAAAAATACAGCCGACAATGCAAGCCATTTATTTGCGCATTTTTCAACGACCAGTTTGTAAATTCCAACAGCGCCAAAAATGCAATAGCCTATTTGTGCAACCAACAAACCAGAAGAACCAAAAATCCAATACAACTGACTATTAATTGGCATCAACAACGTCATGTGATCACCGAAACAATTGTAAAGTTGATCACCATCTCCCCATAAGGTTGTGCTTGGTCGCTTGAAATGCGCAAACTTGTACATGAGTTGATTATGAAAACCCATGTCAGCATTGTTGGTGAAATAATGCAAGTGCGCAGTAATAGATTGCAGACCAGCAACCGTAGCAAAAATGAGAATAAGAAAAATCAAAAGCAGATCGGGCGTGCTGATCTGAAACTTCCACTTCAAAAATTTGAGTGAAAATGAATCGGGGCGAATAAGTGAGGGTTCGTTTATTGTCACTTCTAAATCTGATTGGAAGTTTTAATTCGGACTTGGCGCACTTGATTCGTCGTCTGGAATCGGTGCTGTTTTTCCAAACACATAATGGAAACTTAATTGCCAAACCATGTTGTTTCCATTATTAAAAGTGAAGCGAAAAAACAGTGGGTCGATTGAATTTCTTTTCAAGGCAGGAATTACTGAATTCGCATAACGCACGCCAAAATAAAAATGTTCATTAAAGTCATAATTCAAGCCCATTAAAATACTGATGTCGGTTTTATGCACATTGCCCGTGCCGAAAGTTTGCGAATAATTATCAACGATTTCCTCGAATTTTATCATTCGCCCAAGGGATGCGCCGATTTCTGTTTCCAAATGGGTTCTTGGTTTCTTATTCAAGGTGAATTGCATTCTGTGGCGAAAAACAAAAGGCACTTCCACATAATTCAATTTCAATTTGTAATAACCCATATTCATAGAGTCGGGTTTTTGCATACTCCCTTTGGGAACATAATTTATTTCAAATTGAAAAGAGTTTTGTTCTGTCAGTTTTGTATTTACAATTCCTCCCGCGGCAATCCCAACCTTATAAAAATCATTGTCAAAATCGCGTGTGTCAGCTCCCTGAATATCGGTGATAACAGGTCCGACAGAAATTCCTGCACGAAAACGCTGAGCGTTCAATTGGGGAAATATTCCGCAGAAAAATAAAACCGTAAGAAGAAATTTTTGTTTCATTTTATTTTAGAATTAATGAACCTTAAAATCCATTCAGTAAAAATAGTCATTTAGCTATGACACTTTCTGTTTATCTTGGCAAACTATTCCAATGAGCGAAATCACAGAAAATAAAAAACCTATCCATTTTGAACAGCTCGATGCGTTGCGTTTTCTTGCGGCGTTTATGGTTGTGTTTTATCATGCTTTCGATGCTTGGGCAGGATGGTTTGGCATTCCTAAAATACTTGCGGGTGACGACCCAAAAACCTATTCCTGGTTTGGTGAGCATGTTCATAAGCTAATTGGTAATTGGGGTTTTGGTGTGGATTTGTTTTTTCTCATCAGCGGATTTCTCATTACTTATTTATTGATCAAGGAAAAAAGTGAAAAGGGAAAAATAAATTTTCCTAAATTTTTCCTGCGAAGAATTTTCCGCATCTGGCCGTTGTACTTTTTCATCATCGCCATCAGTCCATTTTTAGTTCACTGGATTGGCACACCAACTCCGGATTACAAATCGGCTTTGTTGTTTTACAATAATTTTCACACCATTGCCATTGAGAAATTGGGGCAAGAACCTTGGGCTTTTCCTTTTGCACATTTTTGGTCAATTTGTATTGAAGAGCATTTTTATTTGGTGTGGCCTTTTGTCGTTGCTTTCATTCCTATGCGCCGTCTTCCTGCCGCTCTTATAACAATTATTTTAGCAAGCATTGCCTTTCGGGTTTATCAATTTTCTTTCAACAGCGACCATTCCTTTTTCCCTATTTATCTCCACACGCTTTCTCGCATAGATGAACTTACAATCGGGGGTCTTGTTGCATGGGCGCATTTTCAAAAACCAATTTCACTTCGCACTCCACTTATTTTACGATTGCTCTTATTGGGAATTTTAATCTGGTCATTGAGTGTTGATAATTTGAGTGAATGGTCAACGATATTTTCCTTGTGCTGGAAAAAATATTTTTATCTCGGTATCGGAGGGTTTCTTATGTTGAATTTTGTTTTTAATCCCGATGTAAAATTGCGTTTTGGTTCCAAAAATCTGATTTCCTATTTAGGAAGATGTTCATATGGAATTTATTTATGGGGAAATATTCTATTGCCAATTGTCATCACGAAAATCATGTTGCGCTTTTTCCCTTCGGGAAGTGGTTGGATTTATTGGCCGGTAATACTGGGCGCTTCGTTTCTGATTCCTGTAATCACCTATGAATTATTGGAAAAGCCATTCCTGAAATTAAAATCACGTTTTGCAATTGTAAAAACTCGCGCCTGATTAACCAGGATGTCCATTTGGGAAAAGTCCCATTTGCGGATGTCTTGCACGTTTTTTCTCCTGCTTTTTCTGCTTCCTTTCATTGCGTCGCGAATTTCCTCCTTGCTTAGAATTGTTGTCGTTTTTTGCAGCACGATTTTTCTTCAGCAAGTGCCACTTGCGCTCCAGCTTCGTTTCCTTGCGCTCTTTCTTTTTTCCCTTCTCCGCTTTCTTCGCTGATGGTTTGCTCTTCTTATCCTTCGGGACAAATCCATCCTGACCTTTCGCTTTCTTTTGTCGTTTAGAAATGTGTTTCTTCTTTGGGTCGCCCGCTTTGTTTTCTATGCCCCCAGAACTTGCACCAGGGCATGATACGGCCGTTTGTGTTTCGTAACAAGAAGAAAAAAGAAAAGTAAGAAGCGCTAGAAAATAAATTCCTCTCCAGAAATATGTTTTTTTTTCTGCGCTCATTTCATTGGTGGCCAAATGCTACTTTGTTCTGGTTTGTCATATAGAAAAACCACCCAAACTTTATCGCCTGGCTTTTTTATCAGAACACTTGAATCAAAAATATTACCAACATCGCCCGTCACTTTTCTTCCCTGAAAATCAAAAACAAATTCAACAACATAAGGACTTCTTCCATTGATTTGAATGGATAAATTTTGCCTGATGTTGGTAATCGTTCCTTCTGTTGCAATTCCATTCATCAATGGATTTAATTCTTCATTAGCAGTGCGCGCTCCTTTCTTCCATAAAATAATTCCGATGATCGGAAAAATAATTGTCCAGAAAAGTGGAATTGTAAAAATCATTCCGAGAATCGTGTAAACATTTCCGGAATATTTTATTCGCTTAACAAATTGCTTAGGAAGAAATCTTGGTGTTGGTGGAGGCGGGGGCCCTGGATCAGCTCCGTTACTTAGAGATAAATTTCCACCACAATTAGGACAATTAATAAAAGAGGATTCTGGAACTACGGTTTCGCACCAGGAACATTTTACGACAGCCATGCCATGAAGATACAGCGGAAATTAATTCACCTTGGTGGTTCTGTTTTAAAAAAGCAGGAAAATCTATTATTGCTATTCTATAAAAAGCATTAACCAACCAACGTGCCACTGTTGCTCAACAACTCCGCACCGATAACATCCTCAATATCGATCATTATTCCAATCGAATTGTTTCTGAGGTTATGATTATACCTTTCACTCAAACTTGCAAAATAATAGGATGCTTTTCCAGGCTGCGCCTTTTCCCAAATAACACCATACACTTCCTTACCTGATTTTAACCGAAAGCGACAGGGTTGGTCATTATATACCCTAAATTCAAACTGCGTCATAGAAAGGGGTCTTTTCTCAAAGTTCACTAATAAAACGCCAAAACACCAGACAGGGTTACTCAGATTTTTGAACAGTTTTTAAGTTCTGTTAGTTGTTATTAACAAGTAAGCGGGAATGCGGGAAATAATTGGAATTGAAAAATAAGATTCGCAAGAAAAATAAAATTATTTTATTCCCTTACGTTCTCTCCAAAGCTGATTGAACGATTTTTGTGCAACGCCTGGAAGTTCTCTTCTTTCTCCCCATGACTTTCTGAAAAATTGTCGCATCATGAAATTTTTCAATTTTGCCCCTCCCTTATCCATCTTGCTTCGTTTCAACATTGCGCCTTTCCAGAAAAACCACATCATGTTTTCTGTTTTAGTAACCAGCCCTGCCGCCGTCGCATCACGACGATTATAAAGCAATAATTTATGCACATCAATTTTCACAGGACAAACTTCTGTACATCGTGCACAACCTGTTGACGCAAAACTCAAATGTTTGTATTCATTCAAGCCTCCCATATGTGGCATCAATGCCGATCCAATTGGGCCACTGTAAACGGTTCCATACGCATGTCCGCCAACGCCCTCGTAAACAGGACACACATTCAAACATGCGCCACAGCGAATGCAATTCAATGCGCGACGTTGCTCAATTTGTGCAAGAACATTTGATCGACCATTGTCGAGTAAGACGAGATATAATTCTTCAGGGCCATCTGTTTCACCGTTTTGTTTCGGGCCTGTGATAAGAGAATTATAAACGGTCAATTGTTGTCCTGTTCCGTGTGTAGCAAGAAGAGCGTCGAACAGATCAAGATCTTTGAAGGAAGGAATTATTTTTTCTATCCCTGTAATGACAATATGAATTTTTGGAAATGCCATTGACATTAAAGCGTTTCCCTCATTTTCTGAAATGGATATTGCACCAATGTCTGCCGCAAGAAAATTTGCTCCCGTAATTCCTGCTCCGGCAATACTGTATTTTTCACGCAAATGCTCGCGTGTCCAATTCATAATTTGAACTGGCGTAAAATCAATTGGCGTTCCTTTTTTCTCGTGATAAATTCTTGCCACATCTTCTTTCGAATGGTGCATGGCAGGTGTCACAATATGATAAGGAGCTTCACCGGCCAATTGCTGAATGAATTCTCCCAAATCAGTTTCAAGCGATTCTATTCCATTTTTTTTCAAATGCTCATTCAGTCCAATCTCCTCCGTCACCATCGATTTTGATTTTACAACAGTGGTGACATTTTTCCTTTTCAGAAGTGCAGAGATTTCATTTTGGGCTTCTGCAGCATCTTGCGCCCAAATAATTTTTCCTCCGTTCTTAAGAAAATTAGCTTCGAACTCTATCAAATATTTATCGAGATGTTCTGTGGTTTTATTTTTCAATCCTGCAGCACGCGTTTTTGCTAAGTCCAGATTTGAATATTGCATTTTTCCCTGAACCACCTTCTTGTCATACTGCGCCATGTTGTGTTGCAGTTTTCTCCTATGTTCCTCATTGAAGACATTCTTCTCCGCTTCAGTAATGAATGTTGTTGCCGCGTCCATTTCTTTTTATTTAGATTTTTTTTCGTCCAACACAAGCCGTTGATCTCTGTTTGCAATTTCCCATGCATCATAAAAAACCAATTGTGCACGTCGTTCCATTAAAGGAAAATTTATTTTTGAAATTTCATCTGTTTCCTTATGATAATCGGCGTGAACACCATTAAAGAAAAAGGCAATTGGAATATTATTTTTTGCGAAGTTGTAATGATCCGACCTTCCATAAAAATTATTGGGTTCATTCGGAACATCGTATCTGTAATCCAAAAACATATTGGTGTACGTGTTGTTGTTCGTTTCATTAATGACTTTCAGTTGGCTACTGATTCTATCAGAACCAATGACATAAATATAATTTGTGTCTTTCATATGATCAGGATCCACTCTTCCAATCATGTCAATATTCAAATCACAAACTGTATTTGCCAATGGAAAAACAGGATGATCAGTATACCATTTTGAACCTAGTAACCCTTTTTCTTCACCGGTAACACAAAGAAATAAAACACTTCTTCGTGGACCGTGACCCTCTTTTTTCGCTTGTGCAAACGCTTGTGCCATTTCAACAACAGCAACTGTTCCGCTTCCGTCATCATCGGCACCGTTAAAAACAACAGTGCTGTCTTTTCCCAAATGGTCCATGTGGGCAGAAACAACTATTAATTCATTTTTTAAATCTGTTCCTTCAATATATCCCAACACATTTTCAGAATGAATTTTATCCATTTTGCGAATGATATTTAATCCAAGTTCCAAATCAAATTCAAAAGGCTTTGTGGGTTTACCTTTCGCAATCTTCGCAAGAAATTTATCAATCGATTGTTTTTGTTTCCCTTCCTTAAGCAATTGGTCTGCCATTGATTTGCTGATATACAAAACGGGCATTGTTGGTGGTTCCGTATTCGTTTCCCCTTCATCAAGGTGTAACAATGGAGTTGAAATGTATTTTTTATTCTGCGCAAATCTTTTATCAAAATCATCAAGCACAATTAAAAGCGCGGCCGCTTTTCTTCTTTTTGCCTCGTTCGCTTTTTGTCGGCGGTTGCTTGTCCATGCAGAAGGGTCTTTTTTTCCTGTGATAATAGAATTTCCTTTTTTGTCAAGCGGCTCCTCAGAAAGAACCATTACCGTCTTTCCTTTCACATCTATTCCTTCATAATCCTTGTACAGGCTATCTTGAATTCCATAACCAGCAAAAACAATTTTTTCAGTTTTTATTTCCTGACCGTCTGTTCCAGCTGTGTAATAAAAATCCTTCCCAAAAATAAAGTTTGCCTTTTTCGTTTTTATTTCACCGCTTCCTGCTTGCAGTTGAATAAGCGGAATGTCCTGGAAATAATCCAAAACAGGATTTTCCATTGTGCTTTCTCTGTTTGGAATGGGTGGAATTCCAAATGAAATAAATTGACGTGCAATATATTCCGCCGTCATGTGCTGGCCTTTTTTTCCTGTTTCCCTTCCTTCAAAAGAATCGGAAGCGATAATAGAAAGGCGCATTTTCAAGTCTGCTGCTGAAATTGTTTGGGCATATTTTTTACGAAGAGGATCTTCTTTTTCAATGAAAGAGAAAAATACAATTGTAAAAAATAAGGAAAGGAAAAAAAATGTTTTAGTTCTCATGTGACATAAAAAAGATAGAAGTGATGGTATTAAAACATTTGCGAGGATAAAAACGTTTTACACGCTAACACTTTTAATTAAGATGCGTCTTTTAAACAGTAATTTTATTTACACGAGTTGCGTGGCGGCCACCTTCGAATGCAGTATTCATAAAAACATCAACACATGCTTTTGCCTCGTCAATGGAAATGTAGCGAGCAGGAAGAGAAAGTATGTTCGCATCATTATGAAGACGTGCTAATTTTGCAATTTCACTGTTCCAACAAACGGCAGCTCTAATTCCTTGATGTTTATTAGCAGCCATGCTTATTCCATTTCCAGATCCACATATAAGTATGCCTAATTTTACTTTTCCTGCTTCCACAGCATTGGCCACAGGATGTGCAAAATCTGGATAATCAACACTTTGTTCGGAAGGCGCGCCGAAGTCCTGAACATCAAAACCATTCGACTTTAAATAGGTTATGATATTTGATTTTAGTTCAAATCCTGCATGATCGGATCCTATTGCAATGGAAATGGAAGCCATCTTCTTGTTAATTTTACGGTATTGTTCGTTGAAATAGTGGAAATCATAACAAATGTAAATCAGAGAAGGCTCCTTTTTGAAGCGTAATGTGCTTTGTTACCAAATGGATTTGAACAATGCAAGGATTGTCAGCAAAAAATAGACTTGATAACAAGGATATTAACTTAGAGTTTATGAACATAAAACCTGTTGAAAGATTAGTTTATTGGTTCATTAATTCACCACAAGTTTTCTTGTTTTATCCAATGATAAATTCCTTTAGCATAATTAAAACATGAATTGCACTTTTTAAAAAATAACTTAGGGGTAAACAGTAAACACCTTATCAGACCAAATTGACGGAAAAAGAATTAACATTTACCATCAACATTTTTAATTCACAGTGTGTTGATAACAATGAATTGTTTCAGGTTATCAGTACATTAGAAAAAAATAGCTGTTCAAATCATGTTGCTATGTTTTCATTAATCGACAAAACAAGGATTTTTGAACTAATTTTTGAACCATACTAACACGCTAGTAATAGTAATAGATTTTATTAAAAATATATTTTATGTTATATAAAGCAAATCAAGGTGATCAAAAAAAAGTGGAGGCACTTGATCCAAGTCTGGATATATTTGCAGCGATCAAAAAACTAAAAAAAGAAAAAAATGCAGTTATTCTTGCCCACTATTACCAGGAAGGAGATATTCAGGATGTAGCTGATTTCATCGGTGACAGTTTGGGCCTTTCGCAGGAAGCAGCAAAAACAAAATCAGAAATCATCGTTTTCGCCGGTGTGCATTTTATGGCGGAAACAGCAAAAATTTTAAACCCGAATAAAAAAGTTTTATTACCCGATCTCAATGCTGGATGTTCACTTGCTGATTCCTGTCCACCAGATAAATTTTTAGCATTCAAGAAAAAATATCCAGATCACATTGTGATCACTTACATCAATTGTTCTGCAGAAATAAAAGCACTCAGTGATATCATTTGTACCTCGAGTAATGCAGAAAAAATTGTAAGAAGTTTACCGGAAAATCAGAAAATAATTTTTGCTCCCGATAAAAATTTAGGAAGATATATTTCAAAACAAACAGGAAGAGAAATGGTATTGTGGGATGGATCATGCATGGTGCATGAAATATTTTCTCTTGAAAAAATAACAAAACTTAAAGCGAAACATCCCGAAGCTAAATTCATTGCGCATCCGGAATGTGAAGAGGCCGTTTTACAACTTGCCGATTATATTGGATCCACTACAGGTCTGTTAAATTTCACAAAAAAAGATTCCGCACAAACTTTCATCGTTGCAACTGAAACAGGTATTCTTCATCAGATGGAAAAAGAATCGCCGCAAAAGACATTTATTCCAGCACCACCGAACAATAATTGTGCTTGCAATGATTGTCCTCACATGAAGCTTAACACCCTTGAAAAGCTGTATATTTGTTTAAGGGACGAATCACCGGAAATTACAATGAGTGTTGACCTAATTGAACGCTCCGTAAAACCGATTCAGCGCATGTTGGAATTATCAGCACAATTTGGTTTGTGATCCTTTATTTCAAATCAAAATAGATTAGATTATCATGAATCGCTTTGTATTTATTTTGATTTTTCTGTTCTGTGCGAAATTTTCTTTTTCGCAAACACAGCAAACGCCTACCAATCCAAACGGCTACAATAAATTTTATTACGACAATGGTAAACTTTCTAGTGAAGGGCCAATGCGCGATGGTAAACCTGATGGTTATTGGAAAACCTATTATCAAACAGGAAAAATAAAATCAGAAGGAAATAGAAAAGATTTTCAGTTGGATAGCGCATGGAAATTTTATAATGAATTGGGTCGATTAACATTTGTTTATACTTACGCCGCAGGAAAGAAAAACGGACCTCTAAAAACGTTTGATGAGAATGGAAAAATTATAACGGAGGAAACGTACGTAAACAATATGAAGCAGGGAGAAACAAAATCTTTTTATGCTTCTGGAAAAACCCAAAAAACAACACCTTTCAGTGAAGGGAAAGAACAAGGTTTCGGATATGAATACGATACGAGTGGAACAATTATCACGATTACGGAATACAAAGCAGGCTTCATAAAAAATACAGAGCGACTGAATAGGCGTGATGCAAATGGATTAAAACAAGGTGTGTGGAAAGATTTTTGGACGAATGGAAAAATAAAAAATGAAGGACATTTTCTTGACAATAAAAAAAATGGCTACTTCAAGGAATACAATGAATTCGGAAATCTTATAACTGTTACGAAATGGGATAATGGTGTGCTGGTAAAAAATCCACCAGAATTGGCGAAGATTGAAACGGTAATTACGTATCACAACAATGGCAAACCGAAAGAAATTGGAAATTATAAGGATGGAGTTCCAGAAGGTGTTTTTCGCGAATATGATACAACAGGAACAATTATCGGAGCAGAAGTTTATCTCGAAGGAATTCTTGTAGGTAAAGGGGTTTTTGATCAGGCAGGAATAAAACAGGGCCATTGGCAGGAATTTTATGAGACAGGTGAATTGCAGGGAGAAGGGGATTATAAAAACGGAGTAAAAGTTGGTAACTGGAAATATTTATATGAGAATGGAAAAACGGATCAAATTGGGAAATATGATGCGAAAGGAAGACCTGTAGGAACATGGAAATGGTTTTATGAAAATGAACAATTATTGCGCGAGGAAATTTATACGGATGGTTTACGAAATGGAACATTGACTGAATACAATGAAACCGGAGCAGTAATTACACAGGGAGAATATGTGGATGGATTGAAAGAAGGACATTGGTTTTTTCAAATTGATGATTATCGTGAAGAAGGAGATTATACAGCCGGCGAAAGAAATGGCGTTTGGAAACACACGTATACTGCAAGTGGAAAACAACGTTTCGAAGGAAGTTTTATCAATGGACAGCCTGATGGAAAACAAACATGGTGGTATGAAAATGGAAGAGTTTGGCAAGAGGGAAAATGTGTTTACGGAAGAAAAGATGGCGATTGGAAATATTTTGATGAAGACGGTTATATTGCGCTTACCGTAACTTATAAAGACGACGTGGAAATAAAATTCGACGGTGTTAAAGTGAAATTTGAAGACCCAAGAGGTCGTGACGCAGATAATAATCCAGGTAGCAAATAATTATTTGCATTGAAAAAAAATTATTCTTCCATGTCGAAGGACGAGCTGATCGAGCAAATCGAACAGCTTGAGTCAGATAGTTCGCTTCAAGAAAGCAAGGACGTTCGGTTTCGTGCAGTTGCACAAAATGCGTCCGACATGATTTTTAGGTTCCGTTTTTTTCCAGAGAGCCGTTATGTTTTTGTCAGCCCATCTTCTACAGCAATTTTAGGATATACGCCAGAAGAGTTTTATGCGAATAAAAATTTGGTGAGTGAAATTACATATCCCGAGGATGTTTGGAAATTGAATGAAGCAAATAATAAATTATTTTCAGGAAGCAAAGAATTAAGCGAGCCACTTGTGCTTAGAAGTATCCGTAAAGACGGGCAGGTTATCTGGACAGAAACCAGGTTAAATCCATCTTATGATGCAAGTGGAAAAATAGAGGTTGTTGATGCTATTACAAGAGACATCACTGCAAGCAAAAAAATTGAGCTGGAATTAATTGAAAGCAGAGGCAGCTATAAGTCACTAGCTGATCAAAATCCTGATGGAATTGTTATTTCAGGTTTCGACCAGAAAATTATTTACGCCAACAAGGCGGCTGTTGTAATGGCAGGAGTTAACGATGACAAGAAGTTACTTGGGCGATCCATGTTGGAATTTCTTTCGCCTGAACAACAAATAAGGTCTGCCGAAAGAATTAAAATGGCATTAAAAGGAATTGACGTTCCTTTTGAAATAATAAAACTTCAGCACGAAGACGGAAGAATTGTTGAGGCGGATTCCAGGCCTAGCATTTGCAATTATCATGGGCAGCCAGCCATTTTGGTTTTTCTCCGCGATGTTAATGCAGAAAAACAACTAGAGAAAGAGCGAATGCGCGCCGAATTAGCAGAGGAGGCAAACAGAAACTTACTGAAGGAGGTGGAGGAAAGAATACGCACAGAACAAACATTATTCTCAACAAAAAAGAATCTTCGTTTGCTTATTGACAGTTCTATTGATATGATTTGTGCATCGGACAATGAAGGCTACATTACTGAATTTAATAAAGCTGCGCAGGACACGTTTGGCTACACCGCCGAAGAGGTTATTGGTAAACACACTTTATTTCTCTATGAAACCTCCGAACAATTAAGTGATGTAACGGAAAAAATTGTTGAGGGTGGAGGATATTTTCATGGCGAAGTAATTAATATTAAAAAGAACGGACAGCTATTTACGGCACTTTTGTCTGCAAGTGTGCTCAAGGATGAAGAAGGAAACATTGTGGGCTCAATGGGAATTTCACGCGACATTACAGATTCGAAACGTGCGGAAAAGGCATTAAAACTCAACGAGGAAAAATACCGTGCGATTTATAATCAGGCTTATGTCGGCATTGCATTAGTCGGAACAGACTACGATTCTTACTTGGAAGTTAACCAACGCCTGTGTGATATGCTTGGTTATTCTGCAGAAGAAATGAGAGAGAAAACAGTGCACGAATTGCGTTTGTCGGGTGATTTATCAAGACTTCCAGCGGGAAAAAAATTTATAGAACTTGGGTTCGAGCGTATTATTGACGAACAGCGATATGGCCACAAAAATGGCAGCACAGTAATTGTAAATGTTACCATTTCATTGGTGAGAAACGAAGAACAGGTTCCCTTGTATTTCGTTTATGTTTATGAAGATCTTACACCAAAGCGCCGCGCAGAAGAGCAGATTAGAATTCAGGCGGCAAAATTAAATGCTGTTTTTGAAAGTAGCTCACACATGATTTGGACAATTGACAGGAACGATAAACTAACCTCCTTCAATCGAAATCAATCGGAATGGATAAGAAGAAATTTCGGAGTGAAAGCCTATATCGGACTTCCAATGGTCTCTGGAAAAATGATTTCAACAGAAGCCCAAAATAAATTTTGGAAACAGAAACTCGAAATAACTTTTGAAGGCGCTTCGCAAAGTTTTGAAACATCTTTTACTGATTTAGAGGGTGAAACAACCTGGAGAGAAATATTTCTAAATCCAATTTTTGATGAACACGAAAACGTCTTGGAGGTTTCTTGTATTGCCAATGACATTACCGATAAAAAATTAGTGAACGAACAAATGCAGTTGTCGCTTAAAGAAAAAGAGGTGTTGTTGAAAGAGGTCCATCATCGTGTAAAAAATAACTTACAAGTCATATCAAGCATTCTTAATTTGCAGTCGTCCTATGTGAAAGACAAAAAAATTCTGGAAATATTATTGGAAAGCCAGAATCGAATTAAGTCAATGGCATTTGTACACGAGAGCCTTTACCAAACCAAAGATTTTTCGAACATCAGTTTTAAGGAATATGTTGAAAACATCAGCAGAAACTTGGTGCACTCTTATGGCTCAACAAAATCTCCACCAATACTAAATCTTGACCTTCAAGATATTCAATTGAACCTTGACACAGCCATTCCTTGTGGCTTGATCATCAACGAACTTTTGACGAATTCCCTCAAGTATGCATTTCCAGAAGGGAAAAAGGGAAAAATAAGTATCGACATTAAACAACAGGACAAATTAATTACTGTCAGCATTGCTGATAATGGAAAAGGGTTTCCGAAAGAAGTAGATTTTCGCAATACGGAATCACTCGGATTACAGCTGGTTGTGTCGCTAATTGAGCAAATCAATGGCAAAATAAAGCTTGATACCAAAAAAGGCACTAAATTCACCATCGAATTTTCGGCATAACCCATAAACGTTATCACCATGTCAAAAACGAACATTTTAATTGTTGAAGACGAGAGTATCGTTGCAAAAGACATTCAAATGAGCTTGCGAAAGCTTGGCTATAATGTTGTGGCTATCTGCTCCAATGGCGAAGATGCAATCCGCGCAGCGGAAGAGCACACGCCCGATCTCGTTCTTATGGACATTATGCTCAAGGGAGAAATGAGTGGAATAGAGGCTGCCGAACAAATTCGCTCTCGGTACAATGTTCCAATTATTTATCTCACAGCATACGCCGACGAAAGCACATTGAGCAAAGCAAAAATCACAGAGCCTTACGGATACATCATTAAGCCATTCAAGGAAATCGATTTGCGCACATCCATTGAAATGGCGCTTTACAAACATCAAAAAGAAACCGATGTTCGCAAGGAGCGCGATTTTCTTTACAGCATCGTGGAAAATAAAGACAGCAAGGACATCATCTTCGTGAAATCAAATTCTCGCCTGGTGAAAGTTCGCACAAAAGATATATTTTTCATTGAGGCCTTGAAAGACTACGTGGTCATCAACACTTCCAACGCCCGTTACACCATTCACTCCACCATGAAAGATATTGAACGTAAACTTTCTCCAAACGAGTTTGTTCGTGTTCACCGTTCCTTCATCGTGCGCATCGACAAAATCACAGCCATCGAGCCACCAAATTTATTGTTGGAAGACGAGAAAAAACCAATTCCAATAGGAGGTTCTTACAAGGATGAACTCACGAAAAAAATCAATCAGGTATAGGCTTCGATACATTTTTGCCAAATCAACTCTATACTATTTTTGAAACATTTTCATTGGCAAAAATACTCAGCCTAATAAGTTTGTAGAAATAAATAAATTGCAATTTGTAAAAAGAGTCTCGCAAAAACAGCGGGACTTTTTTCTTGAAATTATTTTTCGAACAAGAAAGTTCCGCTAAAGAAAATTTGGATGTTTTAATCGGAGCGATATTTTTTTCATCTGCAATTTGCAAATCTGCAATTTGAAATCACCTTTTCTTCTTTTTTCCCTTATCTTTTCCTCTGTCATTTCTTTTTCCACCACCCACTTTTTTATCTCTCCAATTTCCACCGCCAGAATCTTTCTTCTTCGGAGAATTCCAATCATCCTTTCCAGACGTTTCAGAAAATTTTCCCTCGTAAGGATTTTTTCTTCTTCCACCTCCGCCACCTTGTTCACTCGTCCTTGATCCCCCGTCTCGCGTCACGTCCCCAAGTCCCTTGTCCCGAGTCTCCTGTCCCACTAGCTCAAAATCAATTTGCTTTTTAATTAAATCAGCGCCCTTAATTAAAACACGAACGGAATCGCCAAGTGAAATAATTTTTCCAGTTCGCATTCCTCGCATACAATACTTTTCCGCTTCGAAAACATAACGATCGTCACGAAGATTTCGCACATGAACCATTCCTTCACATTTGTTTCCAACCAACTCCACAAAAAATCCAAATTCAGTTACGCCCGAAACAATTCCATCAAATTCTTGCCCAACTTTATCTTGTAAAAACTGTACTTGTTTATATTTTATCGAAGCGCGCTCAGCTTCAGCTGCGGCCTTTTCTCTTTCCGAACAATGTTTACATTCTTGTTCCAGTTCATTTTGATCGGCAGGTTTTCCAACTTTTCTTCCAGCGTCAGCGTCAATGTAAAATTGCAACAAGCGATGCGCCATCACATCGGGATAACGGCGAATTGGAGAAGTGAAATGCGTGTAATAATGAAATCCCAATCCATAGTGCCCGATATTTTCCGTTGTGTAAATCGCCTTTGCCATGGTGCGAATAGCGAGTGTTTCAATCATGTTAGCTTCTGGTTTTCCCTGCACATCTTTCAGCAATTGATTGAGGGAAGAAGAAATGGATTTGTTGTTTCCAGAACCCATTCTGTAACCAAACGTTGCAACGAATGTTGAAAATTCTTGCACCTTCTGCGGGCTTGGCGATGCATGCACGCGATATACAAAAGGTCGGCGCAAATCACTTTTCTTTTTTTCTGTCTCGCCGGCTTTTCTACAGAGCGCAACATATTCCGCCACACGACGATTTGCCAACAACATAAAATCCTCAATGAGCTGATTGGAATCTTTCATCACTTTGAAATACACGCCCGTTGGATTTCCGTTTTCATCCAAATGAAATTTCACTTCTTCACGCTCAAATGTGATAGAGCCATCTTTCATTCTTTTATCACGCAATTTTTTTGCAAGCGTGTCGAGTAAATGAATTTCCGCCTTGAAATCACCCTCTTTCCCTTCGAGAATTTCTTGCACTTCTTCGTAAGTGAATCTTCGATCGGAATTAATGATTGTTCTTCCAAACCACTCTTTCACAACAGTTGCGTTTTCGTCCAATTCAAAAACAGCAGAAAAAGTGAGCTTCTCTTCATTCGGACGAAGCGAACAAACATTATTGGATAAAATTTCCGGCAACATCGGCACAACACGATCAACCAAATAAACAGATGTTGCTCTAATCAAACCTTCTTTGTCGAGAACAGAACCCGGTTTTACATAATGCGAAACATCAGCAATGTGAACGCCAATTTCCCAATTTTCATTTTCTAATTTGCGAACCGAAAGTGCATCATCAAAATCTTTTGCATCGAAAGGGTCAATGGTAAAAGTTGTGATCTTTCTGAAGTCTTTTCTATTTGAAATTTCCTCTTCTGTAATTTTTGTTGGAATCAATTCCGCAATTTTTTCAACGCCTTTCGGAAATTCATATGGCAAACCATACTCCACCATAATGGCGTTAATCTCCGTGTCATTGTTCCCAACTTCACCCAAAACTTTTATTACCTCCCCTTGCGGCAAATCGGAATAATCTTCCCAATCCGTCATCTTCACAACCACCTTCTGACCATCCTTCGCTTTTCCTATTTTATCTTTTGGAATTAAAAAGTCGCGAAACTTTTTATTGTCAGGAGAAACAAAAGCCATTCTCGATTCTATGTGAATCGTTCCCGCAAATTCAGTCCGTGCACGTTGGAGAACATCAATGATTTCCCCTTCAGCTCTTCCATCTCCCCGTTTTTTGGAAAACACTTTCACCTTCACCTTATCGCCATGCATCGCGCCGTTTGTATTGTGGGCGGAAATGCAAATCTCTTCAGGAAAGTCAATTGACTTCACATAAGCCTGTCCTGATTGTGTAATGTCAATAGTTCCTTCAATTGACTTTGGCCCAGACTTTCCTCTGTATTTTCCAATTTCAACTTCTTCTATCAATGTTTTTTTTGCAAGATCAGCCAATAGAGAACCCAGTAGTTGTCTTTCGTTGTTATCCTTGATTTCCAGAGCAGCTGCAACCTGCTTATAATTTAGTGGCTTGCCCCCGTTATTGTTTAATAATTGAAGAATATCTTCAAAAAGCAGTCGCCCGTTTCCTTGTTTTTTTTTACTCATTTTCTAAAATTCTCTTGTTAATTGGGCTTTTGACAAACACCATTGTATAAAAGTATTGAAATGGGAGTGGAGAATGACTCGTTTTGCCTATTTTTGCTAACAGCAAACATTACCCTATTGTTGATTTTCAACTTTTTGGGAATTTGTCTTAGGAGTAAGCAGGTTTCCGCCACCAAACATCAAACATGAAATACATGTACAAAATTTTTACTAGACTATTTTTCGCTGTGTTTTTGCTTATAGCGGGAGCTAATGAAGCGAACGCATGCCATGGCGTAGCTCTTGTTGGACTCGTGGGTGTGCAAAACCCATCTAACCTAACTATTTCAGGTAGCTCTGATCCCGCCACCTGTGGTTGTGGGCCCTATTGGATGCAAGTTGAGGTAACTTGTAATCCATCAGGATTTACTGGAGCGCCCCCAACTCCATCTAGCAACCCTTTATGGGGAACTGCACCTTGGTACGAATCTGGTTTGAACGTTCCAGGTTATGGACCTCCGAGTTATTTGGAAAATTGCGCTCTCGAACCCTATTTTGATGTAGTCGTTCCTTTTGCACAGTTGTGTCCTGGGACAACTTATTACTGGCGAGCAAGGGAATTTGTTGAAGGTTCCTCCTCTGCTGGTCCGTGGTCTAACGTCTCTTCTTTTTTAACCCCGGGCTTACCTCCATCTGCAATTTTGAGCACAACATCATCTGCATATGCAGTTTGTCCTGGCAGTACCGTTCAGTTAAATGCAAACGTTTCTGGCGGATGTCCTGGCGCAACTTTTACTTATTCTTGGGTTCCAACAACAGGATTAAGCAACCCAAACATTGCAAATCCAACGGCGCTTATTTCAGGTGGAATAACTTACACGGTTACGGTAACTGGCGGATGTTTTACCATTACTTCAAGTGACGATACAGTGAGAATAAGCATGGGCCCAACTGTTGTTGCAGGAACCGCCACGCCACATCCGGCCTCACTTTGCTCTGGACAATCTTCACTGGTAATTCTTACAGGAATGGGCTCAAACACCATACAATGGCAAGTTTCCCCAAACTCAACATCTTGGTTTAATATTCCTAGTGCAACCAACGACACTCTTAACACAGGCCCACTTTCTTCCTCGTTGTATTATCAGGCAATTGTTACAGGAAGCGGTTGGCCGGGAACAGGATGCGGAACAGCAATATCAGCTCCAATTTTAGTTACCGTCAACCCAGCCCCCACTGCAAATGCCGGTGTTAATCAAACGGTCTGCTCTGGAGGATGCGCAACGCTTGTTGGAACAGGTGGTGTGAGCTACAATTGGATGCCGGGAAATTTAAGTGGAGTAAGTGTTAGTGTTTGTCCAGTGTCAAATACCACCTATACCTTGACTGTTACAGATATCAACGGCTGTACGGCTACAGACAATGTTATTGTAAATCTTTCCAATGCAACTGTAACTGCGAGTCCTGATGTGTCCATTTGTAATGGCAACAACACAATTCTTTTAGCTACCGGTCCTAATGGAAACACTTATAGTTGGCAGCCATCAGGAACCCTAATTGGAGCAACAACAGCGAACCCAACAGCGAGCCCAAGCGTTACAACCACCTACACGGTTACAGCAACAAGTCTGCTTGGTTGCATTTCAACCGACATTGTAATTGTAACTGTCACGAACGCCCCACCGCTAACTATATCAAACGATACATCATTTTGTGCCGGAGGAAACGCAACACTTACAGCTAGCGGTTCTCTTACTTATGTATGGCAACCAGGAAATATTTCTGGCCCAACAATTACTGTAAGCCCAAATTCAACTACAACTTATACGGTTACTGGAAATAATAATAATTGTATTAGTGCCGATAGCATTGTGGTAAACGTTTCTGCACCACCATTTGTTTTTGCAGGACCAGACCTCTCAATTTGTTCTGGCTCACAAGCAACACTGAATGTTGCCAATACAGGAAGTTCTTATTTGTGGACACCACCAATTGGAATTTTAGGAAGCAATACCACTCAAAGTGTAATTGTTCAACCAGCGGTAACCACATCATACACGATCACAGTAACAGGACCAGGAGGGTGTATTTCTTCCGATACAATTAATCTTGTTGTGAATGCAAATCCAACTGTTACCGCTTCAAGCCCTGACAATTCAATTTGTGTTGGATCAAGTACAATGGTGAGTGCATCTGGAGCCACAACATATACGTGGATTCCTACTGTTGGATTACAAAATCCGAATATTGGGACTACAACAGCGAACCCAACAAACACCACAACGTATCAGGTGATTGGAACAAATGCAAATGGTTGTACAGACACAGCGTCAATTACAATTACTGTAAACCCATTGCCACTTGTTTATATGATTCCAACTCCAACAGAATGTGGAGACACAACAGGAGCCATAACATTAGGAGGACTTATTTCCGGAACAGGACCATTTACTTACACAGTTGGGCCAAACACTTACAACAATCTTCCGATCACCAATTTGAACGCAGGCGGATACACCATAACAACAACAGATGCGAATGGTTGTGTTTCAACACAAGTTGTAAATGTTGGAACAGTAAACACTGCGTCGATAATTGGATCAGCCAATCCAACGTATGGTGTTTATCCTTTGGCGGTTGGGTTTGGAGCAACCGGCACAACAGGCATTGATAATTATTTCTGGAATTTCGGAGACCTAAGCGGAACGTCCAATTCACAAGCCCCTTCTTACACCTATGTAAATCCTGGGACATACACTGTAATTCTTACGGCATGGAATAGCGTTCCTGGTTGTGCGGTTTATGACACACTCACCATTACTGTTGTGGACCAAGCTATCATTTCTCTTCCGAATGTATTTACTCCAAACAGTGATGGAACCAACGACTTTTTTTACGCCTCAGTAAGTGGGGTAAAAAATATCAAAGTGGAAGTTTTCAATCGTTGGGGCGGAAGGGTTTTTGATGGAGAACAAAGTGGACTTCCATCAAACCAACAAGACGTTGCCCTATGGGACGGAAAAGCGGGTGGCGGAAAAATTTCTGATGATGGTGTTTATTATTACATCGTTACAGCCACAGGTTATGATTCGAAGGACTACACATTCACGGGCTTTGTTCATCTATTGAAATAAAAAACAGTTAGGACAAAAAACAATCTGAACATAAAAAAGTCTCCTGAAATTTCAGGAGACTTTTTTATGTTCAGAAATG
>CAIQQJ010000065.1 GCA_903873905.1 uncultured Flavobacteriales bacterium | reverse complement strand
TTCACAAATAATTTTATAAAAATTTCCTGAAACCTTATTATAAGAATTAGGATAATTTGAAATAATAAATAATACATGTAAATTATTTTTCATTTTTCACTTGATATCCAAGAATAAATTTTATCAGCCTGATAACTTGCTTTTCTTTTATTCGCTTCTTTTATTGCGTTGTTCACAATATTTTTTTGAAGAATTTCATTGTTAGCCAAATGAAGAATAGAATTAGCAAGCGTAATTATATCATCTTTGTCAACCACATATCCCCAACCGTCTTTTTCTGCTGATGTTGAGTGATAAGAATCTGGAGGGCTATAAACAAGAATAGGTCTGCCTGTTGTGAGGTATGTTAAGATTTTGTTTGAGAATACGGTTTTCACTTCATGTTCAGAACAGTTCTTAAATGATAAAGGTGCAAAAAGAATATCAGCATTACTTACTTCTTTTTTCATTTCATAAGTCGTTAGAACTTGTATTACGATTCGGTCTGTTTCAAATCCAACCAACTTCAAATAGTCAACTGATATATCTTGTATAGGATACCAGTATAATTTATATTCAGCAGGTAACGTTTTAATCGCTTTTGTTAAAGTGATCAGAGCATCTGTATTCATTGCATTACTAAGTGATCCCACAAATGCGATCCTTTTTTCTTTTTTCTTTGCGATGGTTTTGTATGTCAGATTCAATACTTCATCGTCAGGAACGGGGTGAAGCAGAAGTTCGGTTTCAATATTATATTTTGATTTAAAATACAATTGCTGAAATTCTGAACAGCATATGACTTTTTTACTGTTTTTAACAATTATTTCTTCCCATTTCAAAGCCTGATTTAATTCAAATTTCCGATGCATGTTTTCTGTCCACAAATCATGAAAATAAGCGTAAAATGGAACATTTAATTTTTTAGAAACCTCGTATGAACTAATGAAAAATTCAGGCTCTGGATAATTTCCGAAGATGATTGAAGGGTTTTCCTTTCTGGCAATACGAAGCATTAGCCATCTGTTTATAAATCTCAGACGAGGAATAACCTTGTAGTAAATTCGTTTCAATATATCATTGTCTGGAGGTGTTAAATAATATGTTTTACAGGGAGGATGAAAATTAGAGTCTAATCTGCCACCAACAAATCCAGCTATTGCACTAAAATTTCCCTTGTAATATTTAAAAATATTATAAACCAAAACGGTACTTGCTGTGAGTTCGGGAGGAAAATTTTGAGATATGAGAAGTAGTTTACTGTTATCGGTATTCACTAGAAAATTTGTTAACGAATAGATCTATATTTTTTGAAGATAGTAATTCAACTTCTGATAGTATTTTTTGATCCTCCCAATTCCACCATTTTATTTCGAGCATGTTGGGAATAAACATCTCTTCTATTCGGAATTTGATATGTTTGGCAGGAACACCGGCTACGATGCTATAGGGTTCGACAGATTTTGTAACAATAGATCCCGATGCGTTGATTGCCCCATCTCCAATTGTAACCCCCGACATAATAATTGCATCAGTTCCAATCCAAACATCATTACCGATAACGATTTCACCATTTGATGTAGGCATTCCGTCAATGTATGCTCCCGGTAAATTAAAAGTGGTACGAAATGGATATAGAGATACCCAATCCTTTTGATGAATTCCTCCTGTAATTAATCGCACACCTTTACTTATAGAGCAAAAACTACCTATCGTAACATTTCGTTCACTCCCTTTGTACACATCAATTTCAGGAACTCCATAGGTGTGTCTACCTACTTCCAGCAATCCTTTTTTTATAAGTTTATTATACTGAACAGAAATTGGTGTTTTCTGAATCTTTAAAATTAATTCAGCAATAAATTCTTTAAGATAGGTTAGCATTTTGATTCTTTAAAATCATGTGTGAAATATTTTTTATTTCCGTTGTCAAAGATATTTCTTTGGTTTGATTCATTTCAACACCATACTTGATCAGCTTTTCATAATGGAAAGTAAATGGATTACTT
>CAIQQJ010000064.1 GCA_903873905.1 uncultured Flavobacteriales bacterium | reverse complement strand
TCAATATTTTGCGTAACAAACTGGTAAGCAGAATATTTGCCACGATCAAAAGAGGAACTCCATATTTACCAAATCTAGCAAAAGCGGCATGAAAAATTATTTTCAGAAACGTTTGGATAAACCATAGAATTCGGGGCTATTCCCAAGCACGTCTGTTTCAAATACAAAAATGCCACAGCGGCACAGCACAAAATTTTGAAAAACAATCTGAAATCCGCACATCTGAAATTTGAAATCATTTTACACTACCATCTCTCCATTCAAATCTGTTGTTAGAACATCAGACATGTAATTCAAAAACGGCCGCATACTTTTGAATGTTTGATTCACCTTTTTCAAAAAAATATCGCTCAGCACTTCCTTGTCGCTGAATTCTTTGATGAGTAGAAATTGTTTGTAGCGCAACAAATCAATTGCGGGGTCATTGGCATCAAAACCTTTGGGAGTGGTTTTTATTTGTTCCCCTACCAATTCTCCAAATGTGTCACGAAATGATTTTGATTTTAAAATTTTTTGAAATGGTTTTGCATCACTTGCAAATTCATCACGTATGCGTTTCAAATCATCTGGTTCTGGTCCCCAAAAGCCACCTGCAACAAAAGTATTTCCTGGTTCAATGTGAAAATAATATCCACCGCGACGAAGTTTGCTTGCGCGCCGATAACTTCCGCTCCAATTGGTTTTGTATGGAATTTTCTCCTTTGAAAATCGCGTGTCTCGGTAAATGCGATGCAAACTCTTTTTTCCACTTGCCGTTTCTATCACATCGTGTTTGTTCATTTCGAATAATAATTCCTCAGCAAATTGCACAAGCGATTCGTGTTCCTTTAAATAACGATGCTTATTGGCGTTGAACCATTCGCGGTTGTTGTTTTTCCCAACCAGTTTCAAAAAGGCAAGATTGGACGGAATTATTTTTGCTTTAGTCATTTTAGAATTTTGTAAAATGTAAAAATAGTTTAACTCTTGCAATGCATGCCAATCGTTCGCGAGGATTGCGCTGATTACATTTTTTATATCCGCTTTCCTATTGCAAACGATAAAATTTTCCTGGCAAGGATTTTACCACACCTGCAAATTCCAATTGCAATAAAATAGCAGACACTTTTCCCATGGCATAACCACTTGCAGAACAAATTTCATCGATGTAAACATTTCCTTGATCACGAAGTGCGGCAACAATTTTTTCTTCGTCCAAATTCATTGGTAAAATCAATTCACTTTGTTTTGTCGATTTTGTATTGATGCTCGTTTCGTCCCAACTTAAATAGGCTAAAATGTCGGAAGCAGATTCTACCAATGCGGCTTTATTTTTTTTGATCAACTTATGACATCCAGCAGAATGCAAATCACCAACTCTTCCTGGAAATGCAAAAACATCGCGATTGTAATTGTTAGAAAATTCTGCAGTAATCATTGACCCACCACTTTCTCCCGATTCAATGACGATGGTTGCATCACTCAATCCCGCGACAATTCTGTTTCTCATAGGGAAATTTTCCGGTTCAAGTTTTGTTCCACTTGGAAAATCAGTTAGCAAACCGCCTTGTTCAATCATTTTTTTTGCGGTTGATTTATGTGCAGCGGGATACAACAAATCCAAACCGTGCGCAAGAACGCCAATGGTGGGCAATCCAACATTCAAGGCAGCACGATGCGCACAAATATCAACACCATATGCAAGGCCACTTACAATAAGGATATTTTGCTCTGCGAAATCCTGCAACAATTTTTCTGTCAATGCTTCACCATACGGTGTGACTTTTCTTGTTCCAACAATACTTATTATTCGTTTATGATCAAGAGAAATATTTCCCTGAAAGTATAAAAGGGCAGGTGCATCATAACATTGTTTCAAGCGGTTAGGAAACTCTTTGTCGAGATAAAAAAGTATTTGAATAGCCTTCCTTTCACAATACTTCAGCTCATTTTCAGCTTTTATCAAAACGTCCTTGTTTTTCAAAGCAGTAGCGGTCGCCTCACCAATATGAGGGATTTTCAACAGTTGATTTTTCTTCTGACGGAAAACTTCTCCTGCGCTACCACAATAGGAAACCAGCCTTTTAGCTGAAACAGGTCCAATGCCCGGAAGCATGGTTAGAGCGACCTGATACACTCTTTCGTCGAAACCCATATGTACCTACAAACCTTTTCTCTTATATTGTAACCTGAAAAAACTATATTGTAACCTTAAAAAAACAATAAATTCAAATAGTATCTAAAATATCAAAACTAAATCTTTGACAAAAATATAAAAGTATGTCATCAAACAAATTTTTGTGGGCTTTCCTTTCGATTTTTTTCTTCACTACAATTTCAATTAACGCGCAACAAGCATTTGTAAACGGCTCTGTGCGTGATAGTGCAAATGGAGAAGCATTGGTAGGAGTGGTCGTGCGTATTCCATCGGGAGCAGGAACGGTGACGGATATTAACGGTGCATATTCCTTGACAGTACCAGTTGGAAAAGTAAAATTGAAGTTTAATTATTCTGGCTATCGTGCCGACTCTGCAGTTTTTAATACAGAGGAGGGAAAGACCATTCACTTCGATTTGAAAATGATAAGTACTTCCAAACAGCTAAGCATTTTTGTTGTCTCATCGGGAAGATATGAGCAGAACATTGGAGAGGTTCCTGTTTCTTGTGAAGTCTTGCGTCCGAAATTGATTGAAAATAAATGCACGACCAATATGGAGAACATCATGGATCAAGTTCCTGGTGTTTCAATGACAGATGGCCAAGCGAATATTCGCGGAGGCAGTGGATATAGTTTTGGAGCTGGCTCTCGTGTAATGATGGTGGTGGATGATATGCCCATGTTGTCGGGCGATGCAAGTGATGTGAAATGGAATTATTTACCGCTTGAAAATGTTTCACAAGTAGAGGTAATGAAAGGAGCTTCCTCCACTTTGTTCGGCTCTTCCGCCATGAATGGAGTAATTCATTTTCGTACCGCTTATCCTACAGATAAACCTGCAACTACCATTACAATGTTTTCAGGATTTTATGGTGAACCACAACGACCTGAATTAAAATGGTGGCATAATTCAAATCCCACTTTCAGTGGAACTAATTTTTCTCATTCCCAACAAATAGGAAATTTGGATTTGGTTTTGGGCGGACATGTTTATTCCGATGAGGGTTATCGTTATTTAGAAAGAGAACAACGAGAACGTTTCAATATGAACTTGCGGTACCGTTTCAAAAAAGTGCCAGGATTGAATGCTGGTATTAATACAAACATGATGAATACAAGGGGTGGCTTGTTTTTATTGTGGTACAACGACACACTTGCCTACACACCATCCGATAGCACCATTCAGAATTACAGCAATAATCGTTTCAATATCGATCCGTACATTAATTATTTTAGTCCGAATGGAAGTCGGCATTCAATCAGAACTCGTTTTTATAGAACGAATAATCACAACGATACAAAGCAAGCTGCGATTGCAGATTTTTATTATGGAGAATACCAGTTTCAACATAGATTCAAAAATACATTTACAATAACTACAGGTCTTGTTGGAACATATACAAAGGTTCATTCGGATCTTTATAAGGATCACCTGGCGAATAATGTCTCAGGTTATGCGCAATTCGACAGAAAGTTTTTTGATCGCTTGTTTATTACGGTTGGTGTTCGTGCTGAATATTTCAAAGATGATTCGCTCTCTACAGAATATTCTATGAGGCTAAAGAAGTCTGACACCTTGATGACACTTCCGTTTCGTCCTGTTGTTCGTGCAGGAATTACTTATCAAGCGGGAGAAGGAACTTTTTTCCGTATTTCTTACGGACAAGGTTATCGTTTTCCTGCCATTGCTGAAAAATATATTCGCACATCTGCTGCGGGATTGGAAATTTATCCAAATCATGGATTACAACCAGAGAGCGGACAATCGGCTGAAATTGGAGTTAAGCAAGGAATTCATATTGGAAAAGCATGGAAAGGATATGCGGATGTTGCTCTTTTCTGGATGCAATATACCAACATGATGGAATTTACTTTCGGACTTTATGGAAGGCCAACAGATCCGAACTGGGGACTTGGGTTTGAGTCCATCAACATTGGAAGTACAAGAATTCGAGGAGTGGATTGTTCTGTAATGGGTGAAGGAAAAATTGGTAAAGTGGATGTAATGTTGCTTGCAGGTTATACTTACATGGATCCAGTTTCCTTGAGATGGAATCCAGCACATGATACACTTTTTGCGACTTCAAATCAGAACATTTTGAAATATCGTTATCGTCACATAGGAAAATTTGATGCGGAAGCCACGTATAAAAAATTCTCTTTCGGTGCAAGTATGCGTTGCAATTCAAGAATGGAAAACATCGATAAGTTTTTTGAACAAGCGCTTCCTGGAATCAAGGCGTACCGTCAGCGTTTTCATACAGGAGATGTTGTTTTCGATACAAGAATCATGTATCAGCTAACTGACCGTGCACGCATTTCATTCATTGTGAACAATGTTTTGAATCGTGAATACACTTCGCGCCCAGCAGATGTGCAACCACCAAGAAATTTTGTTTTTCAGGTGATGCTGAAGTTCTAGGCTTCGATACATTTTTTGTCAAGGAATTTTCCAATAAATAGTGTGTCTTTTTGTTTACAAAAAACAATCAGCCTGACAACATTAAAGCTTTTCATCCTGTACCAATGAAATCAACTTCACAAAATCTTCAATGGACATAGCGTCTTCAATTCTGAATTCGCCAATTCGTGTTCTTCGCAATGAGCTGAGATAGGAACCGGAATCCAAGGCTTTTCCAAAATCTCGCGCGAGTGATCGGATATAAGTTCCTTTTCCGCAGGAAACGCGGAAATCAACTTCAATCAATTTGTCGATTCTTCGAATGTCGCGAATGTCAAATTCCCGGATTTCAACTTTTCGTGTTGGCAGAATGGTTTCGTCTCCCTTGCGCGCCATCAAATAGGCGCGTTTGCCATCCACATTGATCGCGGAAAAAAGTGGTGGCGACTGGTCAATAGTCCCGATGAATTGTTTGGTAGTGTTATAAAGCAACTCGTCGGTAATGTGTTCTGTTGGGAAATGAAAATCAATTGCCTGTTCGAGATCGGAAGAAGGAGTTGTGGCACCGATAACAAAGGTTCCGGTGTATTCTTTTTCTTGGCCCTGAAATTCATCAATTCGTTTGGTGAATTTTCCTGTGCAAATGATCAACAATCCCGTTGCCAAGGGATCAAGCGTACCTGCGTGACCAACTTTCAATTTCTGCTTGAGTAATTGCTTGAGCTGCCAACGAATTTTATTCACCGCATCGAAAGATGTCCAGGTGAGTGGCTTGTCGATGAGTAAAGTTTTCCCGACAATATATTCGGATGGAGGAATTTCCTGACTCAAAATACGATGAGCGGATGAATGAAATAGTGAATGACAAAAACGAGAATTCCCAATACTATGCGGTAATATCCCCAAATCTTAAATCCGTATTTTTTTACCACACCGATAAATCCTTTGATTGCGAATATTGCGACTACGAATGCAACAATATTTCCAACGGCTAGCAATGAAATTTGGTCGTGAGAAAAACCTCCATTTGTTTTATAGAACTTGAAAAGTTTGTAGCCTGTTGCTGCAAACATGGTTGGTACAGCAAGGAAGAAAGAGAATTCTGCCGCAAGGCCACGTGTTAAGTTCTGTTGCATCCCACCGATAATGGTTGCTCCACTTCTACTCAATCCTGGAAGAATGGCTGCAAGCGATTGCCAACAACCGATCAGAAACGCTTTGAGAAAACTGATGTCCTTTTCCTCAGAAATTGTGTGGTTTTTGAATAGTTTATCAACGAACAAAAACAAGACACCACCACCCAATAAGGAACAGGCAATAAATAATGGATTGCCTAATTTTTCATCAATGAAATCATTGAATAATTTGCCAATAATCAAAGCTGGAATTACAGCGATGGCCAATTTTAAATAAAACTTGTAATCAGAGAAATTCACAAATTTTTTCCAATACAATGCCACCACAGCAAGTATGGCGCCGAGTTGAATGGCAACCGTAAATGTTTTTACAAATTCATCGCTAGCAATTCCCATTGCCGAGGAGGCGATGATCATGTGGCCAGTTGAAGAAACAGGAAGGAATTCCGTGAAACCCTCGATGATGGAAAGCAGAATAGCTTGAATGAAGTTCATGGAGAAATGATTGCCAATTTGTTAATTGCCGATTGTCAATTGAAAATTTATGGGATTTACTCCGTATTAATTTGCCGCAGTTCCATTTAACAATTAACTAAAATTGAAAATTGGCAATTAACAAATCGACAATGATTTTTATTCTGCCTCTTTCGGTTTTCTCATAATGCCATAAAGCACAATTCCGAATCCGATCAGTAAAGTTACAGGCGCAATGGTAACGCGTTGTGTGCTGAAAATTTCAGGATTGAATTTGTTTGGAGAATCAGCACCGCCGCCAATCATCAAGAGATAACCGATTACCAATACACCAACACCTGCCAGGATGAAAGTGTAGTTTTCTTTTCCGAAAGCAAATGTTCCGTTGACAACAGCAGGTTTTTCTTCTTTTTTCGCCGCAGCTTTTTTTATTTCAATTTTCGTAGCCATGATGTAAAGGTAAAAATGATTTAGTTAGCATAAAGCGCATCCGTTCCTTGACGCAGGAATTTCCTTACTGCAAGAGCCGTGCTGATCCAAGTGATGATGATTCCCAAAACAATCTGCAATGCGCAGAGAATTGCGAGTGTTTGTACGTCCGCGACTTTTATCAAATCGAGTTCCTGAAAATTTTTGTCGAGAATCAATACAATGGCTGTTGTAATCACAATTGCAATGAGCGCACCAGCTATTCCATTGAGAATGCCTTTTGTAACAAAAGGACGACGAATAAATTTTTGAGTTGCACCAACAAGATTCATGGTGCGAATGAGAAAACGTTGCGAATAAATGGAAAGCCGAATGGTATTGAAAATTAAACCGACAGCAATGAATAGCAATGCAGCACTGAAAATAATAATGACAAGGCTAATCGATCCCATTTTTTCATTGACAGCACTCACCATATCTTTTTGGTAATACACATCTTTTATTCTCGAATCGTCACGCAAATCCTGTTCAATCCATTTGATGCTATCGGCATTTGCATAACCAGCTTTCAGGAAAATTTCAATGGAAGGCTGAAGCGGATTAAAACCGAGTGTGCGGACGAAATCTTCTCCCAAATCATTTTGTAATGTTTTTGCTGCATCCTCTTTGGAAACAAATTCTGTACTGCGTCTCCAAGGTTCTGCATCAATGGATTTTTGAAGAGCGATTACATCCACATCCTTTGCATCCTGATCGAGAAAAGCAGTGATTTTGATATTTTCCTTCACATAATTTGAAACATCTCTTGCTTTCAAAACCAACACCCCCAATAGGCCGAGCATCACCAACACTAGTGAAACACTCACTACGATTGTAACGGATGAAGTACGAAAACGGCGACGAACGGAAACCTCTGTCATAATTGCTTGCGAAAATACGAAAAAGTGACAGGTGGCAAGTGGCAAGTGGCAAGTAAGGAGTTAAAAAGGCCTAATTACTCAGCATTATTTGAAAATACCAAGTTTGCATGGAGAAAAAACTGTGCCATCGTGCCTCTGTGGCAGAACACTGCTTCACTTTTCCGTAAATTCGCCTTTCATAAACAGAATTATCTCATTAGAAAAATGGAATACAAATTCAGCGATATCGAGAAGAAGTGGCAGAAAGTCTGGAAAGACCGGAATACGTATCACGTGGAAAACCATTCCGATCGTCCGAAATATTATGTGCTCGACATGTTTCCGTATCCAAGTGGAGCTGGATTGCATGTGGGTCATCCGTTGGGTTACATCGCTTCCGATATTGTTGCGCGTTATAAACGTTTGGATGGATTCAATGTCTTGCATCCGATGGGATTCGATTCTTTCGGTTTGCCTGCGGAACAATATGCCATTCAAACAGGACAACATCCTGAAAAAACAACGAAAGAAAATATTGCCCGTTACATTGAGCAAATGAATAAGATCGGTTTCTCTTTCGATTGGGACCGTGAAGTGCGAACGAGTGATCCGAATTATTACCAATGGACACAATGGATTTTCCTACAGATTTTCAAATCGTGGTACAATAACAAAACGAAAAAGGCGGAATCAATTGATTCCTTGATTTCGATTTTTGAAACGGAAGGTTTTACTGGAAATGATGAACGGTTCTCGACTACGCTCGAGCAGACAAGTGGAAATGAGAATGATTTGAAAACTTTCACTCCTGCTCAATGGAAAAATTTTTCCGAGAAAGAAAAATCGGATGTGTTGATGAATTTCCGTTTGGCTTATCTCGGTGAAGCTTGGGTGAATTGGTGTCCTGCCATGGGAACTGTGTTGGCGAATGATGAAGTGAAAGATGGCGTTTCAGAACGCGGTGGTTATCCTGTGGAAAGAAAACGCATGCCGCAATGGAGTATGCGAATTACTTCTTATGCAGATCGTTTGCTGAATGATTTGGATGCACTCGATTGGACAGAATCCATGAAGGAATCACAACGGAATTGGATTGGTCGTTCGGAAGGAACAAGTCTCAGATTTCAGATTTCAGATTCCAAATTCCAAATTGAAGTATTCACAACTCGACCTGATACAATTTTCGGTGTGACATTCGTGACGCTTGCGCCGGAGCATGAATTGGTTTCTCAAATTACCACTGGTGAAAATAAAGTTGCTGTTGATGCTTACGTTACCGCTGCGAAAAACAGGAGTGAACGTGAACGCATGGCGGATGTAAAAAAAATAACGGGAGTGTTTACGGGCGCCTATGTGATTCATCCCTTCACGAATGAAAAAGTGCCTGTTTGGATTGGCGATTATGTTCTTGCAGGTTACGGAACAGGTGCAGTGATGGCTGTTCCTGCACACGATTCACGCGATTATGCATTTGCAAAACATTTTGGTTTGCCAATCGAGGAAGTTGTGTCAGGAGGCAACATTGAAAAAGAAAGTTACGATGCGAAAGAAGGAAAATGCATCAACTCCGATTTCCTCAATGGATTGGATGTAAAAGATGCGGTAAAAAAAGCGATTGCAGCAATTGAGAAGTTGGGAATTGGAAAAGGAAAAGTGAATTACCGTTTGCGTGATGCAGCTTTTGGAAGACAACGTTATTGGGGCGAACCGATTCCGATTTATTACAAGGATGGAATTCCTTGTGCAGTGGATGAAAGTGATTTGCCTATTGTTCTTCCACAAGTGGATAAATTCTTGCCGACGGAAAGTGGTGAACCTCCTTTGGCTAGGGCAACGGATTGGAATTACAGTCCAAAGTTGCCTCACCCTCGGTCCCTCTCCGGGGGAGAGGGAAGCCAGCACTTGTATGGTGTTGGTGAAGAAGGTTTTGATGATGAAGATAATATTGTCGCGGAAATGCTTCGGCCGTATATGACGGCTAATTCTGAGCTGTGGAAAAAACTGAAAGCTCTTGCTCGTGATAACAGGAAGAATCCAACCGAAGCAGAAAATATTCTTTGGCAGGAATTACGAGATAGAAAAACGGGATTTAAAATCAGGAGACAGCATGCTATTGATGTTTTCATTGCTGATTTCATTTGCATTGAAAAGAAAGTTGTGATTGAAGTGGATGGAGAATATCACAATGATCCTGAACAAAAAGAGTATGACGAACAAAGAACTTTTGTATTGAATAATCTTGGATTCAAAGTCATTCGCTTTTTCAATAACGAGGTAACCAACAATACAAAAGCCGTAGTCGAAAAAATAAAGAACGAGTTATCCAATATCAAAGTCCTCTCCGCAGGAGAGGATTTAGGTGAGGCGAAGCCTGCCTCTGAAAAATTCCCTCTAGAAACCACCACCATGCCCGGTTGGGCAGGAAGCTCATGGTATTACTTGCGTTACATGGATCCGAAAAACGAGAAGGAACTTGTTTCGAAAGATGCAGTGAATTATTGGAGAGATGTTGATTTGTATTTGGGCGGAGCAGAACATGCAACTGGGCATTTGTTGTATGTGCGTTTCTGGACAAAATTTTTGTTTGACATTGGAAAAATTCCGATTGAAGAACCTGCGAAGAAGTTGATTAATCAGGGGATGATTCAGGGTTTGTCAGCTAAAGTTTACAAACTCGTATTATCTATTAGTTCGATTACCACCAGCGATTCGGATGAATCTAAAATGGAATTATTGAACATCAGTGATGTTCCTCCAGTTTTCGTCAGCAAGTCTTTTTATGAAAAAATAAAACAAAGCGACAAGTCTGGATATTTGGAAAATATTCATGAAATAGAGAAGCTGCTTTCCGAGATCACTGCTGAAATGAAAAGCAAATTTCCAAACAAGGCTGGAAATATTTCTTTCATGGGAATGGCTTATGAAATTAATGTTGATGTAAGTATCATAGATCAATTGACTAACGAATTGGATACAGAGATCTTTAAAAAATGGAGAAGTGAATATTCTGATTCAAGATTTATTTTAGAAGACGAAAAATATTTTTGTGGACGAGAAGTTGAAAAAATGTCCAAGTCAAAATTTAATGTAATTTCTCCTGATACATATTTTGATAAGCAAATTCAAAAAGTAGTTCCTGGAATAGTTGATTCATACGGCGCCGACACACTTCGTCTTTACGAAATGTTCCTTGGACCATTGGAACAACACAAACCTTGGAACACCAATGGAATTACTGGCGTTCATGGTTTCTTGAAACGTTTCTGGAGATTGTTTTTTGATGAAGCGGGAAATAATCGTGTTTCGAATGATGTTGCATCGGAAGCGGAATTGAAAGTGTTGCATCGCACCTTGAAAAAAATAAAGGAAGACATTGATCGTTACGCATTCAACACTTGTGTGAGTCAGTTCATGATTTGTGTGAATGATTTGATGGAATTGAAATCGTACAAACGAGAGATTCTTGAACCGATGGTGATTGCACTTTCACCTTTCGCACCGCACATTTCGGAAGAGCTTTGGGAAATTCTTGGAAATAAAGAGAGTGTTACGAAAGCAAGTTTCCCAAGCATCAACGAAAAATATTTGACAGACGATTCCTTCAATTATCCAGTTCAAGTGAATGGGAAAGTGCGTTTTAATTTCAACGTTTCGAATTTGCTTTCCAATGCGGAAATAGAAAAGGAAATTCTTTCGAGTGAAGAAGCGAAGAAATGGCTGGAAGGAAAAGCGCCGAAGAAAGTGATTGTGGTTGCGAAGCGGATTGTGAATATTGTTGTTTAGGAGTTGAAAGGTTGAAAAGTTGGAAAGTTGGAAAGTTGGTTTGAAATTCAGTTTTGAATATCGAATATTGATTATAGAATATCGAAGTAAAATTCGATAAACCACTTCGATATTCGGTGTTCGATATTCATTATTCGATTTTCCATTTTTTGCGTGAGGGATAGGAGCGGTTACCCCGCAGGCCCAACATTTCTGTTGGGACGAGGAGTAAAAGCGGATAGCCCGACCGACGTAGGAGGGCACGCCCTAATTACTATTTTTCTTAACTTGCCTTTCCAATGAAGTCTCAAAAAGTTTTATCATTTATTTTTTTCTTATGCCTTTCCGTCTCTCTTATGGCACAAGGGCCTTGGACGCAAAAAGCATCGTTGGGTGGAAATGCGCGTCACCGACCGTTTACTTTTTCAATTGGATCGCGGGGCTATTTGGGTTGTGGTTGGAATGGTGTGACGATGTATCAGGATGTTTGGGAATATGACCCAGGCTCCAATTCCTGGATGCAAAAAGCGGACTATCCAACTGGGCCGCGCTTGAGTCCTTTTGGATTTTCCATTGGCAATAAAGGATATGTGGGTTGTGGATTGGATCAAAATCTTTACGTGCAAAGTGACGTGCATGAGTATAATCCTGTGACGAATACTTGGACTACCAAGGCTTCATGGATTGGCACACCAATTTTCGGAGGAAGTTCCGCGGTTGTAAATAATATTGGATATGTAATGTGTGGTGACGATTGGGACTTAGGTTATTGGAGACACAATGAAGTTTATTCCTATAATCCTGCAAATAATTCCTGGACATTCACTACAACATTTCCAGCTGATGGTCGGCGTGATCCGTGTGCGTTTGTGGTCAACAATAAAATTTATGTTGGAACAGGAAGCGACAATACGTATACGGATGTTGGTGATTGGTATGAATTCAATCCGGCCAATGGCGTTTGGACAACGAAAGCCAATTTTGCAGGATCACCGCGTTCGCAAGCTGTGGCATTTGGTGTGAACGGAAAAGGATATCTCGGAACAGGCGGACAAATGGATGTGCAGGATTTTTGGGAATATGATGCAACATTAAATACTTGGACAGAAGTGAATTCATTTCCAGGGCAGGGCAGAGAGAATTCTGCAAGTTTTGTCATTGGTAATTTGGCGTATGTAGCCTGTGGAACGAGTGGAACAAATTATAGTGATTGTTGGGAATTCAATTCCAATAACATGGTTGGAATAAATGAAAATCAAAATTTGGAAATGGGTTCTTCAGTTTTTCCGAATCCGATTGTTGCCACGGCAATTTTGAAAATAGAGAATGGAAATGTGAATGTGGAAAATGAATTGTCCATTTTTTCTAGTGATGGCAAATGTGTGATGAAGAAAAAGTTTAACGGAAATGAATTGGAATTTAGTCGTGAAGGAATTTCAGCAGGAATGTATTTTTATGCCGTGAATACAAATGGCAGAAAAATTGCAAGTGGAAAGATGCTCATCCAATAAACAAATTTATTTCACGTTACCTTATTTACCACCTGCGGGGCAGATTCCACCAATTGTAAATGGACAAAGCACAGTGCCACTTTTTAACTAAATTTAGTCTATTCAAAATCTGACAATTGGTGTAACATTCCTCAGTTTGGCACATGCTTTGAATGATCTTCGTTAAACGCTGAATAAAATGAAACGCATCCTTATTTTCCTCGCAATTATAAGCAGTCTGCCAATAGCAGGATTTGCTCAGTCCGAGACAGCTCCCTTCCGCAAGATTTCAAATACCGCTTTCAAACGCGGCGAGGAACTCACTTTCAGGGTTCACTATGGAGCTGTGAATGCAGGAGTGGCCATCATGAGTATTGATAATTCCAACAAACTCATCAATGGTCGCCCAACCATGCATTTAATTGGAACAGGAACCACAAAAGGAGCCTTTGACTGGGTGTTTAAAGTTCGCGATCGTTACGAATCGTATGTGGATGAGGACGCATTAATGCCGTGGCTTTTCATTCGTCGTGTAGATGAAGGTGGATTTAAAATAATTCAGAATCAGTCATTCGATCACACCAATGGAAAAGTGAATTCCGACGGAAAATCAATGGAAGTTCCGAAATACGTTCAGGATATGCTTTCCTCTTTTTATTATGCACGCACAATGGATTTCACTAAGGCAAAAAAGGGAGATACCTATGCTGTGCAAACTTTCATGGATAATGAAATATGGGATTTGAAATTGAAATTCCTCGGAAAAGAAATTGTCAATTCAGATATGGGAAAAATTTCTTGCATGAAATTCTGTCCAGTTGTACAAAAAGGCCGTGTGTTTCGCCATGATGAGGATTTAACCATTTGGATCAGTGATGATGTAAACCATCTTCCAATCCGTTGTCAGGGAGATATTCTCGTGGGTTCAATTAAATTGGATTTGATTCACGTTGGTGGATTAGCAGGTGTGATGAATATTGTGAAGTAGGAGGAAGGGGTACGGAGGACAATATTTTGCGAATCTACGAAGGCGAATTTCATTGGTAAATATTCGGGTTCGTAGATTCTTTTTTTTATTTGCAATTCGTGCAGCAATTGACATTTCTCAATTTTTTCAAGCACTCCTTTTCGTACTTTGTCATTCCTAAATTTCAGACATGAGCGAAATAAAACCAGAACAACTCGGAACACTTCAGAAGATCAATGAAAAGTATGATGCACTCGGACAAGATGCAGGCGCTTTTCTGAAAGGTTTCAGTCATAATAAACCAGTTACTTATTGGGATTATGTAGAAGTGGAAACATTGCTATCCCTTCAACGACCACGAACTGATTTTCCAGATGAGCCAATTTTCATTATGTATCATCAAGTAACGGAATTGTTGCTCAAATTAATTGTGCATGAATTGCAACAGGTTGTTGATGCAGAAAATTTAACGCCAGCATTTTTCAAAATAAAATTGGAGCGTGTGAACCGGTATGCGGGTGTGCTTACGCAATCGTTTAGCGTGATGCGGGAAGGAATGGACTACGAGCAGTACAATGAATTTCGTTTGGCTCTTGCACCTGCGAGTGGATTTCAATCGGCTCAATTTCGCATCGTGGAAATCATGTGTACGGATATTTTGAATTTGGTCAATTCTCGAGTGAAAGGAAAAATTTCAGAAGATGTTGGAATGGATCAGATTTTCGAGGAACTCTATTGGAAAGATGCAGGACTCGATCGCAAGACAGGAAAAAAGACGCAAACGTTAAAAATGTTCGAGGAGAAATACGAGGATGATTTGAAATCGCTTGCAGGAAAAATGAAATCAAAAAACCTGTTGCAGCAATTCCTTTCTTTCAAGGAATCCGATTTGGGTTATGCGGAAATGAAAAATGCCATTCGAGAGTTCGATCATACCTACAATGTAGTATGGCCACTTTCCCATTTGAAAACCGCGGAATATTATTTGAATTCCAAAGGAGAAAATAAGGCGGCAACAGGAGGAAGTGAATGGCAAAAATATTTACATCCTGCTTATCAAAGAAGAGTTTTCTTCCCACAATTATGGTCGGAAGAGGAACTGAAGAATTGGGGAAATTTTTAATCATTTTCAAAGGTGACTAGCATCATGCGTTTTCATTAAGCAAATAGGGATATTAGACCAATGGTAATTGAACCGTTGATTTAAATTCAATCTACAATGAAACGATTAATTCAAAGTGCATTGGTCATTTTCCTTCTTTTTTCGAGTTGCAAAAAAGACAAACTGTTTGACAAAATTGACTCCGTTATCAGAATGAAAATGGGGGAAACATTTTATCCCGCCAATCGAACATTTCAATTTTCGTGTTCAACAGAAAAGATTTATGAGTGTTGCAATTACACCATCAACAAGGATTTCGATATTTCCAACAACAAAATTGACATTGATTTCATTTCAATTATCAATCCCGAAATTTGTTTGACCGCCACCGGTCCTGCAACAACAACTGTTGATCTTGGAACACTTTCCAACGGAACGTATGAGTTGAAAATAAGTATTGGAGATGAAAAAAGTACCGGCCACCTTATTGTCTCAACAGATTCTTATGTGATCACACTTGATCAACAAAAGCAAATTCAAATTGTGAACAACACATTGAACAGAGTTCCTGCCAATACAATTTGGGGAACCGTTGGTTATGACACAATTTCCACAACAAACTTGGTGCAGACTTTCATTGATTCGCTGCAACTTTTAGGCGCAACAACACCTACTTATGCAACGGGTGATTATGGTTATTTTCAGATCGATGGAAATGGTCAAATTGTAGCTCCAACAAACAGTGGCTATAATTTCATTCGACCCTACATTTATAATTACTCCAATAATTCTTCAACAATAAAAACCCTCGTGAAGAATTACGGGATGAATCATAACGATTCTTTGAAAATCAGTTTGTACACAACACAAGGGGAAATTTTCAACAGCTGGGTTCAATAGATACAATAGAAGTAAATGGAGCAATGGCTGTTTCAAATTTTCATTTAGGAAATAAGTTTTGGAATTCGGAATAGGTTGATTTTTAAATGAATTAAGAAATTACAGAATGAAATATTATTTCAACAAAGTTTTAAAAGGGAAAAGTTTCGAGGAAACAATTGAACTTGTAACCGCAGAGTTGAAAAAGGAAGGTTTTGGTATTGTTACTGAAATTGACATGAAAGAAACATTGAAAAAGAAAATCGATGTTGATTTTAAAAAATATAAAATCTTGGGAGCATGCAATCCGCATTTTGCGCATAAGGCCTTGCAAAGTGAAGATAAAATAGGAGTTTTCCTTCCTTGTAATGTGATTGTGGAGGAACAGGAGAATGGAGACGTTGAAGTTTCTGCCGTTGATCCAGTTGCTTCAATGATCTCGGTGAAAAATGAAGCCTTGGCAGAAATGGCATTGGAAGTTCAACAGAAACTCAAGAAAGTAATTTCAAGTTTGAGTTAGTTGTGCCTCAAAATATTTCATTCCTTAATTGCGCTAAAGTTTAAATAAAGTTCCAGGAAATTGGGGTTTGATTATTGGTAATTTAACACACCTTTTTTTTAGAGATGTTGATCGAGAATAGGAATCCATTTGTTCATTTATTCCAAATTTTTAAATGCAACTTACTCAAAAGTAATACAACGCTTTTCATTTGTTATATTTGGGTGAGGCAACCAAAATGAATGCCCTCCGACTAACAGATACACACCTAACCCCAATAGATGTTTACCAGATTTTTATTTTTCTTTTCACTGTTAATGCTGTGTTCTTCATTGGGGAATTCAATGGTGCTAAGTGGTAAAATGACTTCTTCAAATGGATCAGGGCTTTCTTATGCTGCGATTTATGTGAAAGGAACTTCACAAGGAACCACCACTAATGATCAGGGATTTTACACACTTGATCTGCCAGCTGCAAAATACAATGTCATTTTTCAGGCAATGGGTTTTGCGCAACGTTCAATTGAAGTTGATTTGACTTCGGGAAATAGAACACTCGATGTTGTAATGAATCCCACTTCAATTCAATTGACGGAAGCTGTGATCAGTGATGGGGAGGATCCTGCTTATGCAATCATTCGCCATGCCATTAAAAAAAGAAAATTTTATCTCGATCAAGTGGATGCTTATTCCTGCGATGTTTATATCAAAGGTTTGCAACGCATCATTTCCCATCCGCAGAAAATAATGGGAATGGAAGTGGATCCAGAAGGCGATATTGATTCCACTTCAGGAATCGTATATCTCTCCGAATCAGTTTCCAAATTCAATTACAAACAAAAAGATCATGTGAAGGAAGAAATGATTTCTTCTAAAGTGAGTGGCGATAATAAGGCATTCTCTTACAATCGCGCTTCTGATATGATGTTTAATTTTTATGAAAATATTATTGAGATTCAAGATTTGAGTGAACGCGGATTTGTTTCTCCAATTGCGAGTGATGCAATGCTGTTTTATAAATATCGACTCGTAGGAACAATTATGGAAAACGATTCCATGATTGATAAAATAGAAGTGATTCCACGCCGTAAAACGGATCCTTGTTTTCACGGATACATTTATATCATGGAAAATTCCTGGCGCATTCACAGCACGGAATTATATCTCACTAAAGACGCGCAAATTGATTTTGTGGATACGCTGATCATCAGCCAGACTTTTGTTCCAGTAGAAAAAGATGTGTGGATGGTTTTTACAAACAAATTCACTTTCAATTTTGGTTTTATGGGATTGAAAGGAAATGGATTTTATGTTGGTGTAAATCGCAATTATATTATCGATCCTGATTTTCCAAAAAAGTTTTTTAACAATGAGGAAATGCATGTCAACAACGATGCGAATAAAAAGGATTCCTTGTATTGGGGAGATACGCGTCCCGTACAATTGACCTACGAAGAAGAAAAGGATTATCGAAGGCGTGATAGTATCATGAAATTGAGAAGTTCAAAAACCTATCTCGATTCAGTGGATCACCATTCCAACCAACCGAAAATCTTGGGTGTGATTTTTACCGGTTATTCATTCATGCGGCGATATGATCATTTGTTCATCAATGTTTCTCCATTGGTAACATCATTCTCCTACAATACTGTTCAAGGTATTCGAACGGGATTGAATGTGAATTTTTTTAAGGGTTGGGAAAATAACAAATGGTTGAATGTTAATCCTGCTGTTGCATATGGTTATTCAGACAAGCGAACAGAATTGAATATGGTTCTAAATTATTATTACAACCCAGTAACCTTTTCAAGGATTACAATTGGCGGAGGAAGAACAGCGCAACAGTTCAATGAAAGTGATCCTGTACCAACTTTTGTAAATTCATGTTACACACTTTTGGCCAAACAGAATTTCTTGAAGTTGTATGCAAAAGATTTTGCAAAAGTAAATTGGCACCATGAAGTAGTGAATGGTTTAATGTTGAGTACCAATCTTGAATTCGCAAACAGAACTCCATTGTACAATACTTCATTGTTGTATTGGGATCCGTTCAATCCGAACAAACATTACAGTGAGCTGTTGAACAGTCGGCATTTCACATCGAATAATCCACTTGATCCGGAGAATTTTTCAGCGGCGGGATTTACTTCCCATAAGGCACTTGATTTAAATGTGGAAGCAACCATTACCATCAAGCAGAAATATTATACGCGTCCGAATCAGAAAATCATTCTCGGTACAAAATATCCAGTATTTGGAGTTCAATATCGCAGAGGGACAAAAGGAGTTTTCGGAAGTGAAACGGATTATGACTTTTTGAAAGTCAGTGTAAAAGATGAAATGAGGCTTGGACTCATTGGTAAATTCTCCTATTATTTTGCCGCCGGAAAATATTTGCGCGTTGGCAATCTTCCTTTCATGGATTATTATCACTTCACGGGAAATCAAACCATTTGGTCAACATTCCCGCAACAGAGTTACCAATTGTTGAATTATTATTCTTGCAGTACAAATAATTGGTTTCTGGAAGCACATGTTGAACATCGATTTGGTGGATTCATTTTCAACAAGATTCCATTTGTACGTCGTCTGAAATTGACAGAAGTTGTAGGAGCAAATTGGTTGATGACAAATAAAGTTCCATCGTATTATGAAATTTATTTCGGTGCTGATAAACTTGGAATGATTCGCGTTGATTTCGCTTTTGCGTATATGCAAAATGCAAGCGTGAGTGCAGGATTAAGAATTGGTGTTCGTATACAATGATGAAAATTTATTGGGTAATTTGGTTAATTGGGAAATAAAATTGTTTATTGAAAATCAAAAATTAAATCAATATGAAAAAAATAAAAAATCTTTTTTTGATTTCAGCAGCATTTTTTTTCCTGCCGCTTCTTTCTTCAGCCTTTGTCTATCCAACTTTCGATGAGACGTTGCCAAATGGCTTGAAAGTAATTGTGTGTGAAAAACCCGGAAATGGTTTTGCGGAAATAGAAGTGTGGTATCGTGTTGGAAGTAAAGATGAAAAACCTGGTATTCGTGGAATGGCGCACATGTTCGAACACATGATGTTTCGTGGAACCACAAATGTTTCTGGAGAAAAATTGCTTGAAAAAATGGATAGCGTTGGCGCAAGTTGGAATGCATACACGCATTATGATCGCACGGTTTATCATGAATATTTGCCGACATCAGCTCTTGAAATGGCAATGTATCTTGAATCGGATCGCATGGCGAATTTGAAAGTGACGCAGGACGTTTTGAATACGGAACGACAAGTTGTTGGAGAAGAATATCGCAATGGAGGAAGTAATTGGTATGGGAAACTGCAAGATGATCGTTATGAATATCTTTATCCAGAGGGTCATCCTTACCAATATAATGTCATTGGGCATTTGGATGAAATTGTAAATTTCACAGCACCACAATGCATGGATTTTTACAACAAATATTACAGTCCGAATAACGCGTATGTTGTGATTGTTGGAGATGTGAAGCACGAAGACATATTTGCCATGGCAAAAAAATATTTTGGACCAATTACAAAACAATTGCCTGTTGCTGCTGCAGGAGCTTCACCTGAAATTATGGGAACACATTTGAAAGCAACTGAAATGGAATTGAATTTTCCTTTGCAAGATTATTTTTATTCATTTCCAGAACCTGCTGTTTCGAATAAGGATTTTTTCGCTTTTGACATGTTGATGTCTATCTTTTTTACCGCCGACAATTCCATTTTGAATGAACGTTTGGTGAAAAAGGATCGCAGCGTTTTTGCGATTAGTCAGGTTAGTGATGGTTGGCTTTTATTTCCTTCACGAGCACAGTTCGATGTTTTTATGGGACCACAACCGGGGAATGTCAAAGTGAAAAAGGCGATTCGGGCAGAAATGGATTCGGTTATTGTCAATGGTTTGCCGGTTGAAAAAATGAAAGATTATATTTCAAGTGCAGAGGCTGAATTAAGCATGAATGCTTTTACCGATGCTGGAGTTGCAGGTCAATTGGGAAATAATGAATATTATTTCCATGACTACAAACAAATTGACAACCTGCTCGATCATTACAAAGCCATAACGCAAGAAGATATTAAGCGCGTTGCTGCCCTTTATTTTTCCGCTGATCACATTGATATCATCAACATTAAGCCGCGACAATAAATTTCGAATGAATTTAAAACATTTGAAAAACTTGTATCAACAAAAACACATTCATTCTATTCTAAAATAATTTTTATGAAAAAGATATTTTCCTTTAGGATTTTCCTTCTCCTTCCCGCATTCATATTATTGCTTTCTGCAGGAACAGAACAAAAGAATCCATTTCCAGAATTGGAACGTTATAAATTGAAAAATGGTCTGGAAGTCATTTTTGCCGACTATGGTAATTTACCTGTTACCAGCATTTCATTTTTTATTAACGTAGGCAAAAAAAGTGAAACGCCAGGTCAACAAGGGTTATCATCGCTCACAGCTAATGCACTTGGTTTAGGAAGCGACAAATACAATCGCATTGATTTGGGCCGCGAAATTTTTCGAACAGGCGCACGTTTGAGTTCCTCATCGAATGAGAATTTCACCTTGTTGTCGGGGGAATTCTTGAATCGTGATATTGATAAAGGCATGGATATTCTTTCATCTGTACTTCTTCATCCAGTATTTCCACAACAGGATATTGACGAACAAAGAGGTTATGAAATTTCACAGAACAAACCTTCCAAAATGGATATTGGTGATCTTGCAGATGAATATGGCAATTATTTTGCCTATGGAATTGCGCATCCACTTGGTCGACATTATTACGCGGCACAATATCTTAAACTAACGAATACACAGATAAAAGAATTTTACAATTTCAATTATACACCGGGAAATACAAAACTTGTTGTTTCAGGAAAAACAGATCACGCACAGATGAAATTGCTTATCGAAAAATATTTCGGTGCATGGACTGCTGCTTATGGTGAAGTGAATGGAGCTTCCTATGAAATTCCTGCAATCAAAACGAAGGAATATGCTTTCGTGCAAAAGGACAGTTCAAAGCAAGCTTGTTTGCAATGGTATAAAAAAGCGCCAGCTGCAGGAAGTAAAGATGTTGCTGCATTCATGTTGGCCAATGATGTTTTTTCCGATCATCTTGGAAAAGAGATTCGCGAGAAAGATGGATTTACCTATGGAATTTACAGCACCTTCCGTGAATCACAGAATGATGAAATGTATCGTTCGAAAACCCAAATCAGAAATGAAGTGATGTTTGCAACGATGGCCGCTTTCGATAAAGTGCTGAATGATTTTTATACCAATGGCGCAACGGAAGTTGAATTGAAAAAATTCAAAACGATGTTGAAGGTGAGTATTAACAATAGGGAAGAACCAGCTGATGTCGCAGCTTTGATTAATCCATGGGTTTACCGTGATTATTCCAAACGTCAACAAATACTTGCTGAAATCGATGCGGTGGATATTCCAGCATTAAACAAAGCGATCAAAAAATATTTTACGCCCGATTGTTACAAATTAATTATTGCCGGTGATGCCTCATTGTTGAATGATCAACTTACAAAAATTCCAAAATTGCAAAAATTGGAATGGAGTGTAATTGAGAAAGATCAATAATAAGTGAATTTACTCCGATAGAAAATCGGAAACAAAATTTAAAAGACCAATTTGCAAATTTGCGGATTGGTTTTTTTTGTGCGTAATAATTCACAAAAAATAGCTGTTGGTACACTGATTTTCATTTGGGAAAATAACTTGTAGCTATGTCATTACTCATAGTTTGCGTTTTGTCAATCAATTACATTTGAATAAATAAATAGATTGAAAAACATATCATGTTGAAAAATTATTTTTGGATTATTTCTGGGAAAGCAAGATTGAATATTATTTCATTCTTATTGATTTTATTTTTTACAGTAATTATTTCCTGCAAAAAGGATCCACCTTTGACTACTACAGGAGGTGTTCCAAATCAAGTTAAGATCCATTTAAAACATTTGGTGGATAATAATCCGATTGCATATGACACAATTCAATTTGTAAATGCTGCGGGAAATCATTTCAGTGTTGAACGTTTGAATTATTATTTATCAAATATTACTTTCAATACTTCGGATGGCAGACAATTCATAGATCATAATGTCCATTATGTTGATGGACGCGATTCAACAACGTTGACGATTACCATTAGTAATCCAGGAACTGGTCATGTAGTAAGTTTTTCTGCTCTGCTTGGTGTTCCTTCCGAACGAGATACGTTTGGTTTATTGCCCAATACAATGGCAAATCAAAATATGTTTTGGCCTGAAAATTTGGGAGGTGGTTATCATTTTATGAAAATGGAAGGAAGTTTTACTTCAGGAATCACTTCTTATGGTTATGCAATGCATCTTGGAAAACCGGGATTTCAGTCGTTGTTACAGGGGAATGCAGAAATTTATTTGAATGGAGTTTCGCATGAATTGGATTTCAACATGAATATGAATGAGATTTTTAAAAATCCATATACATATGATCTTGATTTGGATGGAAACTATACAATGGGTGATACCTTATTGATGCGACGAATATCGAATAATGCTTGTGACATGTGTTCCATAATTCAAACCCGATAGCAATGAGAAAGTCCGTTTTTATTTTATTTGTTTTTTTGCTACCGATAATTATTGTCAATAGTTGTAAAAAAGACGAACCGATTGTTGTGCCTCCTGCGAGTTCCTTGACGCCTGTTCAATTGGAGTATCCATCCTATTTTCCTCAAATGACATTGAATCCCGACAATCCTCTCACGGTTGAAGGAATTGCACTGGGTCGTTTTTTGTATTACGATACAATTCTTTCCAATGATGGACGTAGATGTGGAAATTGCCACCATCAAGCAGAAGGGTTTTCATCTTACGCAGCAAATTCTCTTGCACACATAAATTTGGGTTGGGGAAATCATTTTTTGTGGAATGGACTTGTGGAAGGAGATGTTGAAACAGCAATGAAATTTGAAGTGGAACAATTTTTTCATACTGATTTAGTTCGATTGAGTAATAGTGCTTTTTACCAACCAAAATTCATTCAGGTTTTTGGAACGGCACAAGTTACTTCCAAAGAAGTTTCTTACGCCCTTGCGCAATATGTGCGCTCCATTATTTCTTGCAATTCAAAGTTTGATCGGTACAAGCGTTATGAAGAGAATTTGACTTTGTCGGAATTGAATGGAATGACCATTTTTTATACAGAGAAAGGCGATTGTTTTCACTGTCATACGCCAGGACTTTTTACAGATGAAAGTTTTCACAACAACGGAATCGATTCACTTTTTGTCGGTGTGAATGCGGGGCGTTATAATGTAACCGGCAATTCGGCTGACTTGGGAAAATTCAAATCGCCGACACTTCGCAATATTGAATTGACAGCTCCGTATATGCACGATGGCCGTTTTCAAACATTGGAGCAAGTGGTGGACCATTATAATTCGGGAGTGCATGTTACGCCAACTGTTGATCCGATTATGACGAAGCCTGCAAAATTGTACGGCTTGTTGTTGAGCACGCAAGAGAAAGCTGACCTTGTTGCATTTTTGAAAACACTAACGGATACCGTAAGTACACATCAAGAACAATTCAGCGATCCGTTCTGAATTTCAGATTTCAGATTTTCAAATTTCAGATTTCAGATTTTTTTGTTTTTTGAAACTGAGGAGATCGAAAATAGCCGTGATTGAAGCGGTTACCCCGGATCCCAACATTTCTGTTGGGAGAGGAGTAAAAGCGGAAAGCGCGTGAGGTGCTAAAAAATACATACGATTTTCCGCTCCAAAACATCTTAAAACCAGCTTTTTACGATTTATTCTACCTTAGCTGTAACAAGAGGCCTTCCTTGTGCGTCTTATGAGCAGACCTGACCTAAAATGACCGTTCAAGAATACAATCGCTGCGTCGATTTATATAGTGATAGTCTTTATCGTTTTGTCCTGAAAAATATCAGGGATAAGGATAAGGCGAAAGATATTGTGCAGGATACATTTGAAAAAATGTGGTTGAAAGTTTCGGAAACAGAAGCGACAAATGCGAAATCGTATATGTTCACGACAGGTTACCGCACCATGATTGATTATCTGCGAAAGGATAAGCGCCAGGGAACAATGGAAGAGGCGCCCATGATTGTATTATCGCACAACCGACAATATTCTGACTTGAAGGAAATATTGAATGAGGCCTTGAACAAATTGCCAGAGATTCAAAAATCGGTTGTGTTGCTGCGGGATTATGAAGGTTATTCTTATGAGGAGATTGGTGCGATATGTGGATTGAAAGAACCGCAAGTGAAAGTTTATATTTTTCGTGCGCGGACATTTTTGAAAAATTACATAGGAAGTATTGAAAAGGTTGTCTAAAGTCTAATGTTGAAAGTCAAATATAAAATGTCAAATGTTTTAGATAATTCAAAATTCAAAATTGTAATTTAATGTCCATCGATCGCGAAAATTGTGAAGCCTGGTTCCTCGATTATTACGAGGGAAATCTTTCGAAAGAAGGGGTGGAAGCTTTGTTTTCATTTTTGATTTTGAATCCGGACTTGCGGGAAGTTTTTGACAGTTATGAAGAAGTATCCTTTTCACCCGACAAAAAAGTTCATTTCGATGGGAAGGCTGATTTGAAAAAATCGGTTGAATTAGCTGACGGAATAAATGAATTGAATTATGAAGAATATTTTGTTGCTGAAGTGGAAGGACTGACGAGTGCGGAAGAAAAAATTGCATTGGAAAATTTTATTGTTTTGCATCCTTCGAAAAGAACTGAGTTGGATTTGTTGCGTAAAGCGATTCTAGTTCCGGATGAAGGTATTGTTTTCGAACACAAGGCTTCCTTGATGAAATCGGTTCTTGTTTCAGAAGAGGATTTCGATGAAATGGCAATTGCTTCGATGGAAGGCTTGTTGAATGCGGAGGAAGAAAAAGGTTTTACCGCTTCACTTGCAGGAAGTGTGGAACAGCAAAATGCATTTGCACTTTATAAACAAACAAAACTTTCCGCTGACACTTCGGTTGTATTTGAAGACAAGGAATCATTGAAACGGGAGGAAAATGATCGTGGAGGTTTTTGGTGGATGCGCGATATTCGTTTTGCCGCTGCTGCCGTTTTTGCCTTGTTGCTGGGAATTTTCTTTTTCAATTATTCTGGAAATGACGAAGTGAAAAAGGACAAAGGTGATCTTGCCAAGATTGATACTTCAAATTCAAAAAAACAAATTTCTCCATTGCCACATTCCAATGATCAGATGGCGAATAACAGTGGTCATGATAATGTTCCCAATCCAATTGAATCAAACGGAAATCCGAAAAACAAAACGAATGACATTTTGGTTCCTTTGCCCAATGTAAATGAAAAGGATCCGTTTGTTGCACTTGCATGTAATTATACAAATGGTCCTCTCAAAAATCGGATTAATGCGCATGTTGACTTTACGGATGCGTACTATAATTATGCAACATTCAAATCCAATTCGCCTGTTGCAAGCAACGATATTTCATTACGCCAAGCAGCGATGCGTTGGATGAAAAAGAAATTGGATAATAGTTTTAATGGAGATCAGGAGAATGCTCAAGATAGAAATACAATTTATTCAGCTTACACAGCCAGTAATAATCAGAGTGGCAATGTTACAGGATTTGATTTGACCAGCAGTGTTGTGAATCGTGTTGGAGCGGCAACTGGTGCAAATGTTCACTTGGGAAAAGAAGCGGAGGGAACGATTTTTTCACTAGGGAAATATAGAGTTATGTTAAAGCACAACAGGTAGGATTTTAATTGCGCGAAGAGTTGACAATTGTCACTTTGTGACATTCATTTTAACATTTCCAAACAATTCCTTACGGCATCGGGAAATTGCAAATTCAATTACTTTGTAATTTTAGGAAACTAAAGCAATGAGAATGTTTTTTTGCACGGCAATATTTTTGACACTCTTTTCCGCGTGCTCAAGCCCCGATACAATTCCGGCAAACAAGGTTGTGGTGACCGATTCTACAAAAAATAAAATAATGGATACGACAAAAATTGTAAAGACAGATGCAGAGTGGAAAAAGGAATTGACGCCCGAGCAATATAATATCCTACGTGAAAAAGGAACGGAGCGACCATTCACAGGAGCCTATTGGAACAATGATCAAAAAGGAATTTACAAATGTGCGGCCTGTGGCACGGTGTTATTTTCTTCCGATGAAAAATTTGATGCTGGTTGTGGATGGCCTAGTTTTAAAATGCCATTTGATTCATCAACCTGTGCTTATACAAAAGATAATTCTGTGGGAATGGTGCGTACGGAAGTGACGTGTAAAAAATGTGGAGGACATTTGGGTCATGTATTTGATGATGGACCACCACCAACTTTCCAACGATTTTGTATTAATTCTGGGGCCTTGATTTTTGTGAAAGAGTAGGGCTGTTCAGAATTGTTTTATCATCGCCAACAGTTGTTCAAACAGCACCGGTTTTGTCAATACTTTCGCGTGCTCAATGTCCTTCACTAATTGCACAGTGTGGTCATAAGAATTGCCTGTTGTGAAAATGATAGGTGTATTAATGCCCGCTTCCCGAATCTTCTTTCCTGCATCAAGGCCACTTGTGTTGTTTTTCAACTGCACATCGAGAATGATAAAAATTGGTTTCATTTCATTTACCTTATTGAAAACATCGTTTCCATTGGGAACATTTTCTACCTGGTATCCAGTTCTCTCCAATTGCATCTGCAAAACCTTTGCGATCACCAATTCATCTTCGGCAATCAAAATATTTTTATTGATTGTCATTTGTGGGAATTTGAATTTTATATTTTGGTGGTGCATTGCAAATCAATTCAATGCTTCCGTCTAATTGAGCTGCAAAAGTATGAATGAGTGCGAGTCCGGTTGTTTTTGAGTTTTTAAAATCTATGTGAACAGGAAAGTTTCCTTTGCAGTCACAATAATTAATTACCAATGAATTCGAATTGCTTATGAGTTCAATTTCAGTTTTTCCTTCAGTGCCATCCTTGTGAGAATGTTTAAATGAATTCAGCATGATTTCATTGATCATCAAACCCAAAGGCATTGCAGTGGTCAGATTGAGATTGACATCATTCCCTTTTAAAACAAGTTGAACTTTATCGTTGATTTTCAAGTGTTGGAATAATTCCGACAGATAATCTTTCAGATTGATGTTTTGAAATGATTCACTACGATATAAAAGTTCGTGAATTAGGGCAGTTGATTTTATTCGTTTTCTGCTTTGTGCAAGCGCTTCTTTTGCCTCCGTATTGTTGATATTCATTTCTTGCAATTCCAATAAACCGGAAACCATTGCCAAATTGTTTTTTATCCGATGATGAATTTCCGCCAGCAAAACTTCTTTTTCCTTTAAAGCAGCTGTAGTTTTCTGCTCATTTTTCACCCGCTCTGTGATGTCCTTTGAAAAAATACTGATTCCACTTATTTGTTTCTCCGAATTATAAATGGGATTGAAACTGGTTTCATTATATAAAACCAAACCAGATTTTGTGAGAAATCGGGAAACATCATTGCAGGTTTCACCCTGTTGAACTCTAGCATAAATGACTTTCAGGCTTTCGTGCCTTTGTGGATCAATAAATTCAAATATTGGCTTGCCAGAAATTAATTCAATGCCAAATCCCTTCTTGATAATTTGTTCAAACGTATTATTGAACTCCAATAAATTATAATTGTTGTCAATGGAACAAATAATATCGCTGGTATTATTGATAATCGCATTTATTCTCTCTCTGGCATTTATGTTTTCAATTTCTTTTAATTTCTTTTCAGAAATATCTTCGTAGACGACTAAAATAGCTTCGACAGAATTTTCCTCTCCATAAATAATTGAGATGTTCGCATGGTACCATGCTTTTCCACTGGGGTAACGTTTAGAAGCTGATTCAACATCAAGAACCAAAGTATTTCCTGTTTGTTTTAACTCTTCTAGTTTTTGTATATAGATTTCCTTGTTTTCAATTAGAATGAAATCAAAAATCTCTTTACCAATAATATCCTCCACTGTAAAACCATCCTGTGCTCTATTTATGGATTTTATTTTAAAATTTTCCGGATCGAGAATGGCCATGAAGTGTGGTAGGTTTTCGGCCAGACTTTTAAAGTAAGCTTCAGAAGCTCTTGGATTTATAGGGATTAATGGCATTTCGGGGTTCTTGGCAGGCATGTAGTAGGGATTAAATCAAATGTATTAAATAAAGCACATTCGACAACATTCAGAAATACGGATTGTTTCTTTGAATGTAAAAATAGGGAGTCTGATTTTTTAATTGCCCGATATACTTAACTCTAATTGTCCTTGTAGGAATATTGAATTGTTGGGCGTTTTTGAATTTAATAAAATAGGCGAGCCCCAAATGGAACTCGCCTTTTCAAATTTTCAAATCAAATTATTTCTGTGCTTTTTCTCTTTTTGCCCAAGCATCCATATTTTTTTCCATCACATCCAAAGGCATACAACCATAACGCAATAACTCATCATGAAAATCAGAGAGTTTGAATGAATCTGCATTTTCACTTGCATATCTGTTTCTCAATTCACGAATTTTCAGTGAACCGATTTTATAACTCAGTGCTTGCGCAGGAACAGCCATGTATCTTTCAACTTCTTCTGTTGCGTATTCTTCTGTGAGTGATTCGTGGTCAAGCATGTATTGGATCGCTTCTTCTCTTGTCATTTTTCCCGTGTGAAGCGCAACGTCAACCACCAATCGAATGGCACGCAGCATTTCATCTCCCAGCGCGCCCATGTGTTGATAAGGATCTGTATAACATCCCAATTCTTTTCCCAGACTTTCGCAATACAAAGCCCAACCTTCTCCATAAGCGCCACACCAAAGGAAACGTCGGAAACTTGGCAAACTTTCATTTTCCTGTTGCAATGACATTTGATAATGATGTCCAGGAATCGCTTCGTGCAAAAACAAACTTTCCATTCCACTTGTCATGTTGAATTTTGTGGCATCAATAATCGGAATGTAAAAAATTCCTGGTCGCGATCCATCCGCACTTCCTTGATTGTATTCTGCACTTGCACTTGCTGCGCGGAAAGCTTCGGTCTGCCGGATTTCGAATTTTGTTTTCGGAACTCTACCAAACATATTTTTCAATTTTGGATCAATCTTGGTTTGAATTGCATGAAAAGCATTCAACACATCATCCGGAGTTTTATAAGGAAACATTTTCGGATCCTTTTTAAGATATTCAAAAAATGATTTCATGTCGCCTTTGAAATTCACACTTTCCTTTATCGTGTCCATCACTTTGGTAATACGCTCTACTTCCGATAAGCCAGTTTGATAAATTTCATCAGGCGTTTTGTTGGTTGTGGTCCAATAACGAATCATGAAATTGTAATACGCAGATCCATTTTCAAGTGAGTTCATTCCTGAAGTGGTTCTCGCTTTCGGCAAATATTCCTCACGCAAGAAGGCTCCCAGTTTTTTATACGCAGGATTTATGTCATCAGTGATTAGACTTGTGTATGCTTTTGTTAAACGATCTTTATCTTCAGCTGAAAAACTTGCGGGCATGTTTTTTATTGGGCCATAGAACAGACTTTTTGTTACCTCTTTCGTTTGTATGTCGTCGCATTGTGGTAACATTTTTTCCACCAATACCTTCGGCAAGACATAATTTGAAGCAATTCCTTTTCTGAAATAAATAATTGCGCTGTCTGTCCAAACGGTAAATTGTTTTGCCCTTTCAATCCAATTATCATAATCCGTTACAGTTTTGAAAGGTTGATTTCCTTCTCCACTTCCCAATTGGCCCATCGTTAAAGTAAGGCCGCCGAATTGATTTGTGGGAAAATAATTATCATGGAACGTCAAGCCTTCAATACTCATTTCCATTTCACGTTTGAAAATATCGTAAGAGATTTGATCATTTTCACTAAGAGAATCGCGGTTGTATTTTAACACAATATCCAAATTACGTTGCCAGAATTCCTTCAGCTTCGCACGATATGAATCGGTGAAATCGGCATACATTTTATTATTGTAGCGATTGTCGCCATTCGAAGTAGCTTCGAGGGGGAATAATTGGAGGCGCTCTTCATAATAAGCATTGAAGAATGTTGCCAGTTCTTTGTTGTCCTCTTTTGTTTTGTCAACAACGGCAGGAGAATTTGAATTGCAACTGTAAATTGTTGCGGAGATGATGAATAGAAAAAAAAGTTTTTTCATTTTGATTTATTTAATTCTGGGAGTGTAAAGATACCGGAATTGTGTTTTCTTTTTTGCCACAAAATCACAAAAGCGTCCTTCTACAAGCTCAGGACTAGCTCCAGCACAAAGGCTTATTGAAATGACTGAAAAGGTATGGTAACATAATGCATTGTGCATTGTGGCATTTTGTTTTTGCGTGAGGGATTGCAGCGTAAAGCCCGGAAGACGTGGTGCAGGGTTTTCAATCCCGACACTGCGGCTGAGGACTTGTAGCGCTACATAGTAGTCCCTTCGAGATAAAGCCCGACTCTCCCAACGCCAACAGAATTGTCGGGGTTGGGATTGGAGACACGCCCAAATTTCAAGAGTAATTATTAATTTTTATCAGCACACTCGCATATCAGCACATCATCACATTACATTTGCAACATGAACGTACTTATTCTTGGGTCTGGTGGCCGTGAACATGCTTTCGCTTGGAAAATTTCGCAAAGCAAAAAACTTTCTAAACTTTTTATTGCACCGGGAAATGCAGGAACGGCTATGTGTGGAACAAATGTGCAAATGTCATCAACTGATTTTCCTTCCATCAGGAATTTTGTTTTGTCGCATGATGTTAAAATGGTAATCGTTGGACCAGAAGATCCATTGGTAAAAGGCATTCATGATTTTTTTCTTGCGGATGATCTATTGAAACACATTCCTGTTATTGGTCCGCCGAAAAATGGAGCACAATTGGAGGGCAGCAAGGATTTTTCAAAACAATTCATGATTCGTCACGGTATTCCAACCGCAGCCTATGCAACTTTCACGAAAGAAACGCTGAATGATGGCTACGCATTTCTGGAAAAACTTTCACCACCCTACGTTTTAAAGGCCGACGGACTTGCAGCAGGAAAGGGAGTTGTAATTCCACACAACCTTCCCGAAGCGAAAGCCGAATTAAAAGCCATGTTAGCCGATGCGAAATTCGGAATCGCCAGCAGCAAAGTGGTGATTGAGGAATTTTTAAAAGGAATTGAACTTTCCGTTTTTGTTTTGACAGATGGAATTTCCTATAAAATATTGCCTGCCGCAAAAGATTACAAAAGAATTGGAGATGGTGATGAAGGATTGAATACAGGAGGGATGGGAGCCGTTTCCCCAGTGCCCTTTGCTGACGAAGCATATCTGAAAAAAGTGGAAGAGCAAGTTGTTATTCCAACCATTGAAGGTTTGCGGAAAGATGGAATTCCCTATGTAGGATTTATTTTCATCGGACTGATGAATGATAATGGAAACCCGAAAGTGATTGAGTATAATGTGCGCATGGGTGATCCTGAAACGGAAGTTGTCATTCCAAGAATAAAATCCGATTTGTTGGAGTTGTTTATTGCTGTTGCAGAAAAAAAACTTTCCGATTTCAAATTTGAATTGGATTCCAGAATCGCGACTACCGTTATGATGGTTGCCGGTGGTTACCCAGGCGATTATGAAAATGGAAAAATTATTTCAGGATTGGAAAATGTAAAAGAGGCCATCGCATTTCATGCCGGAACAAAAAGTGAAAATGGAAACATTGTCACCAACGGTGGAAGAATAATTGCATTCACGGCATTTGCAAATACAATTGATGAAGCCATAAAATTATCCTACGTCGCTGCGAATACGGTAAAATTTGAAGGCTGTTATTTCCGAAAAGATATTGGTCAGGATTTGATGAGGTTGGTCAAGGGAAAATAATTCTGAAAAGGTTGAAACATTGATCTACGCAAGTTGTGGCAAAAAAATAGCCCCACATTTCTGTAGGGCTAAAATTGTATCATCGAAGGATCAGTGACTATTTATAGCCGCCCTCTTTAATTGCTTTCTTGTTGAAGTTAGCCTGCATTTTCATCCACCATGCAAAACAAACGAAGGCAAGAACAATGCAAATTTTGTTTGGGCTTGCGTGGTCATATATCCATTCCAT
>CAIQQJ010000063.1 GCA_903873905.1 uncultured Flavobacteriales bacterium | reverse complement strand
TTGCGTGAGGGATAGAAGTGAAAAGCCCACAGCAGCGAGGCACGTGTGTGGAGCGAGGACTTGCAACGGATAGCCCGACCCTCCCAACAGCATTGTTGGGATTGGGGGCACGCCCAAATAGAAATGAAGCGGCAGCATTTAGTGGTAGTGGTTGTCGAATTGTAAAGAGGTAGGCAAAAAAGGGGGCAGGCGGTAGGCGAAAAATGTTTTATCTCAATTTTTGAATCATGAAAATGGAAATGTTGTAATTGGTTTTCAAGGATCAACGAAAAATGGTTCTCAATACGCAATACTAAATACCCGATACCTATTTAAATGCTAAATTTGCTTTCCTAAAATAAAAAAATCATGAGCGAAACATTGACACTTCAGAATACAGCCCTTTCAGCAAAACACATTGCACTTGGTGCTAAGATGGTTCCATTTGCCGGATACAACATGCCGGTTTCCTATACGGGATTAAATGAGGAACATGCAATTGTCAGAAATGGCGTTGGTGTTTTTGATGTTTCGCACATGGGAGAATTTATTCTGAAAGGTGATAAGGCACTTGATCTGATTCAATATGTGACTTCGAATGATGCGGCACAATTGTATGATGGCCGTGTTCAGTATACTTGCCTGCCAAATGGAAAAGGTGGAATCGTTGATGATCTTTTGGTATATCGTGTGGATGAGAAAACCTACATGCTTGTCGTGAATGCTTCGAACATTGAAAAAGATTGGAATTGGATTTCCAAACACAATACGTTCGGAGTGGACATGAAAAATATTTCTGGTGGAACATCGCTACTTGCGATTCAAGGACCAAAAGCATTAGATGTTCTGCAAAAATTAACGGATGTGAAATTGGCTGATATTCCCTATTACCATTTTGCAAAAGGAAAATTTGCCGGCATAGAAAATATTGTGCTTTCGAATACCGGTTACACGGGTTCTGGCGGATTCGAAATTTATTTTGACAATGAAGACGCAAATAAAATTTGGGATGCGATTTTTGCAGCAGGAGCAGAATATGGAATCAAACCAATTGGACTTGGTGCGCGTGATACGCTTCGTTTAGAAATGGGATTTTGTCTTTACGGAAATGATATTGATGATACCACTTCACCACTCGAAGCGGGTTTGGGTTGGGTAACAAAATTCAACAAGGATTTTATTGACAAAGATTTTCTTCTGAATCAAAAGGAAAAAGGTCTTACAAAAAAATTGGTTGGTTTTGAAATGATCGATCGCGGAATTCCACGTCATGATTATGAAATTGTGGATGAGGCAGGGACCGTAATTGGAAAAGTAACTTCAGGCACACAAGCTCCAACTTTGCAAAAAGGAATTGGAATGGGTTATGTAAAAACTGCCAATGCAAAAATGGGTTCTGAAATTTTTATCAAGGTTCGCGACAAAGCCTTGAAAGCGAAAATTGTTAAGACTCCATTCTATACAAAGTAGCCGGACTTAGCTTCATCCCGCTTTTCATATTGCCTTGATTTTTTTTCGAAATGTGAAAAGTGGGACACTCAGTCTGACAAAGCTGATTTTTTTTAATATTTTTTAATCTTATCAAAGTGCAGGAGTTTGCCCTGAGCCTAGCGAAGGGTGGTAATAAGAATTTATGTCTGAAGAATCTCCATTAAAGATTGATGCTTGTTTTTCTCCGCAATTGTATTCTGTATACAAGGATGAGGATAGTATTGTTGTGATTATTGATATTTTCCGTGCCACATCTGCGATCTGCACAGCTTTTCACAATGGAGCAAAAGAAATAATTCCTGTGGCAACAGTTGATGAAGCTCGCGCTTACAAAGAAAAAGGAATGCTCGCCGGTGCAGAACGAAACGCAATTAAAATAGAGGGTTTTGACTTTGGAAATTCGCCATTTGATTATATGGGTGAACATGTTGTTGGAAAAACAATTGCATTAACAACAACAAATGGAACGCAGGCTATCGATGTTTCGAAAGATGCTTACAAAGTAGTTATTGGAGCCTTTACCAATATGAGTGCACTTTGTGATTGGTTGGTTTCTCAAAACAGAAATATTTTATTGCTTTGTTCAGGTTGGAAAAATCGTTTCAATTTGGAAGATTCAATTTTTGCAGGAGCGATGACTGCCGAGTTGTCAAAAAGAAATCCTAATTATAAATTAGGTGATGCTTGCCTTGCATTGGATTATCTCTATCAAATGGCAAAGGAAAATCCGATGAAATTTCTCAGTCGGGCTTCTCATAAAGAACGACTTCATAAACTCAATTTGAAGGATGATATCCGTTATTGCCTTCAACCGGATTTGACAGATTGTATTCCTGTTTTGGAAAATGGGGTGCTAGTTAAGATGAAGTTAAGATGAAGTTATGAGTTTGTCGTTTTTAGTTCGGAGATTTTAGATCAGCGTTTTTTTTCTTTCATCTCCAAACTAACCGCTATAAACCAACCACTATTCCTTAACTTCGTTTAATGAAACGCATTTTCCGTACCACCTTACTTCTTTCGCTCGCAATTATTTCCATTTTGTTTTTTCTTCCGAAACAAGAAGCAAAATGTTGGGGGTTTTATGCGCATAAAAAAATAAATAGAATGGCGGTGTTCACCTTGCCTCCACAGATGTTGGGTTTTTACAAAAAGCATATTGAATATCTTACCGAACACGCAGTTGATCCGGATAAGCGCCGCTACGGTGTACCAGAAGAAGCGCCACGGCATTATATAGATATCGATCATTATGATCCGCATGCATTTGATAGTGTTCCACGTTACTGGCGAAAGGCTGTTGCAAAATATTCAGAGGATACATTGAATGCCTATGGAATTAATCCTTGGTGGGTGGATATGATGGAGTACAGATTGACACAAGCATTTAAAGTGGGCGATGTAGATAAAATTCTTCGTTTGTCTGCAGAAATTGGCCATTACATTGCGGATGCTCATGTGCCATTGCACACAACAGAAAATTACAATGGACAATTTACAAATCAAGTGGGCATTCATGGTTTTTGGGAATCCAGTGTTCCTGAATTGCTTTCTGATCAATATGATTATTTTGTTGGTCGTGCTCATTACGTAGATTCTCCAATTAATACCGCATGGGATATAATTATGAAAAGTCACAGTGAGGTTGATTCTGTTTTTAAATTCGAAGCACAGTTAAATGCGACAACTTCTCCTGATAGAAAATATGCATTTGTAAATCGCGGAAACACAACTGTGAAAGCATATAGTGAAGAATATACACGTGAATACAGCGCCTTATTAAATGGTATGGTGGAACGTAGAATGCGTTCAGCAATAATTACCGTTGGGAGTTTTTGGTACACAGCCTGGGTTAATGCAGGTCAGCCTGATCTTTCAAAGATGGAGGATAAGCAAGTGAGCGATTCAGCGAAGAAGGCACAAGAGCAGGAAGAATATTTGTGGAAGAATGGGAAAGTGAAACCGAAAGGTCATGAAGAATAATGTTTCCTGTTAAAAAAAACTAATAAAGTATTGGCGATCGGTTTGTGGCTTAATTTTGGTTTGTAATACCGCCATGCACTTCAGCCTAAAAACTTTTCTTTTCTTTTTTCTACCTTTTGCAGCTGTGCTGTTTTTTCAGGCTGAGAAGAATCGTTTGATTTCGACGCAACACAAAACATCTTTGGTTGATGATCAGTCGGATGTTTCTTCTGCTTATGATGATGATACTTTTTCTTTCCCGGCAATCGATGAGGATGGGGATGAAACATCAGAGTCAGTTGTTCGCCTTTTACCAGTAATTTCCTATTCCATCAGTCTTGAATCATTGCGTCAATTCAAGACAGAGATTTCTCTTTCCAATTCCTGTAAAAATTCTCACAGGGAAAATTCTCCAAGCTTTCTGAAAGTGTTCAGGATTTAGAAAAATGTTGTAACAAGGTTACTTCATTTATTTCTACAATCATTTACACATATGAATCCTCTTCATCCGCTGAAGGTTTTGTTGTTCCTGCCTGTAATTTTTTTCGGGCTTACTTCAACAGCCAAAGCAAATACGAATGCCGATTTTCCTGCTGACACTCTTTTACTAAATGTAAATACAGCGGAGCAACGCCTTGTCGGGAAATGCCTAATGCTTTTATCTGCACGCTATAATGTGGATATAGCGAAATCAGAAGTTACGCAGGCACGCGCTTGGTATAATCCGAACATTGTTTATTTGCAATCACTTTATGATCCTACCTCTGGAACATGGCTTGATAATAATCCATCATCAGGACAAGTTGATGTTCAGGTTAGCCAAATGTTATCCATTGCAGGTCGGCACATTAATGCTGTACGACTTGCAGAAATTGATGTGAAGAGAAATCAGTTATCATTCGATGATCTTTCGCTTGCTCTCAAATTTGAAATGTATAATGATCTTGCTGATTTATATGAAGCGCAACAAATCGATGAAGTATATGATTCTGAATTAGCAGCACTTGATCAGGTTATTTCCGCAGCACAGCAGGAATTAAAATTGGGCGCAACTGCTGGCAATGATGTGATTCGTTTAAAAGCGGAAAGGCAATCAACCATTACTGATCGACTTGCCAATCTGAATTTTATTGAAACGATGGAAGCACAATTACGAGTGCTACTTGGCTTCAGACAAAATTCTTGGTTGAAAATTGAAAAAATTCCAATGCCCAATGGCTATGTTCCAATTCTTGATACATTGATTATTGCTTCAGGAAAACGTCCCGATGTTCAACTCGCATCCACCAATGTGAATTGGAATGCACAGAATTTGAAATTACAAAAATCGCAAGGCGCACCCGATTTGATAGTGGGAACAGAATATGATCGACGAAGCAGTTATGTAAATAATTTATGGACTGTGAATGCAGGAATTGATATTCCAATTTTTAACCGCAACCAAGGAAATATCCGAGCGGCGAAATTTGCATTGACACAATCGCAATTTGATGATACGCTTCAGCAACAAAATGCACAATCGGAAGTTGTTTCGGCGTATGGACAGTTTTTGAGAATTCGCGAAGTACGCGACAGTGTGAATATACAGCCAGGTGTGATCAGCGGAAATGGTACGGATAAAAAAGGAAGCTATTCCGAAGACATCGATTTACTTTTTACAAATATCATTGACAATTATAGTCATCGCCGAATAAGTCTTATTGAATTTCTTGATCAACTTCGAACGTACGAAGATGCTCGGCGCGGAATAATTGCGCTGGACTCCGATTATTTCAGAGCGGCGCAACAACTCAATTATGTTACAGGTATTCAAATAATAAAATAAAAACCCTCTACAATGAAAACGATTTATTTAATTCCATTGATTCCTGTTTTTCTTCTTTCTTGTTCTGAAAAGGCAGAGGTTGTTCCTGCTGCAAAACAAAATACAAATTCAGTTTCGCTCTCGGAAGAACAATTGAAAAACATCAGTTTGGATACAGCGCGACTTGTAGCGGAAGAAGAAGACCTTTCCCTTACAGGTAAAATTTCTTTCGACGAAAGTAAAGTTGGAAAAGTTTTCCCTCTTGTTGGTGGTAATGTAATCAAGGTTACTGTGGCTCTCGGTGATTACGTTCATAAAGGACAATTGCTCGCCATTATCAGAAGCACAGAAATCAGTGATTTGCAAAGTCAGTATTCTGTTGCACAAAATAATGAGGCAATAGCAAAAAAGAATTTGGATATAGCGGAAGAACTTTTTAAAACCAATGTGAATTCAGAAACACAATTGCTCTCGGTGCGAAATGAGTATTCACGCTCACAGTCGGAAGTAAACCGTTTGCAGCAAGCACTTTCTGTTTATGGTTCCAACACACAAAATTCTGATGGTATGTATAATGTGTATTCACCGATGGAAGGATATGTCGTTGAAAAAAATGTAAATGAGGAAATGGAAATTAGATCTGACAATGGCACAAATATTTTTACAGTCTCGGCACTGAATACTGTATGGGTGCTGGCAGATGTTTATGAAAGTGATATTGCTAAAATAACATTGGGTGATGAAGTTGAAGTTTCAACACTTGCTTACGAAGGAAAAATATTCAAAGGAACAATCGGACAAGTTGGCAATCTTCTCGATCCGGAAACCAAAACATTAAAAGTTAGAATTGTGATGGATAATACCGATGGATTGTTGAAACCTGAAATGTTTGCAGTTGTGAAAGTTCACATTGGTCATCCTACAAAATCAATTTCAATTCCGTCCTCTTCCGTTTTGTTCGACAACAATAAGTTTTTCGTAATGGTTCGGAAAGACAAAACAAATTTTGAAAAGAGGGAAGTAGTGCTCGGCCCAGTTCTTGGCAAAAACACCTATATCAAAAGGGGAATTGAACAGGGAGAAATTCTTGTTACTGAGGGAAGTCTTTTAGTGGAAAGCAATAATTTTTAATTAGGGAGGTAACGCATTATGAATAATTTCATGAAAGGCATTATCGCCTTTTCCTTAAAGAATAAATTGTTTGTCTTGTTAATGACAGGACTTACTGCGATCATTGGTGTGATCAGTTATTTAAATACACCTGTGGAGGCATTTCCTGATGTCACCAATACGCAAATTGAAATCATCACGCTTTGGCCTGGAAGAAGTTGTACCGAAATAGAAAAGTTCGTTACGATCCCAATGGAAATTGCCATGAATTCCGTTCAGAAAAAAACAATTGTCCGTTCCATTTCAATGTATGGTCTCTCCGATGTCATTATCATTTTTGATGATGGAATTGATGATGCCTTCGCGCGACAACAAGTAAATAATTTAATTCACGGTGTTGAACTTCCTGATGGAATTGAACCAGATGTCCTTCCTCCAGGTGGACCAACAGGTGAGGTTTTCCGTTACACTGTTCAGAGTCCGAAGAAAGATGTTCGTGAACTTACTACGATTCAAAATTGGGTGATCGATAGAAATCTGCGACAAGTTCCTGGTGTTGCTGATATTGTAACATTTGGTGGCGATGTGAAGACCTATGAAATTCAAGTGGACCCGCATTTACTTACCAAGTATGATCTCAGTCCGTTTGATGTTTATGATGCGGTGGGGAAAAGCAATATTAATGTTGGTGGAGATATTATCGAGAAGAATGAACAAGCATATGTTGTTCGTGGATTAGGATTGCTGACGAATATTGGTGACATCCAAAATATTATTGTCAAGAATAATAACGGCACTCCTATACTTGTAAAAAATGTTGCGACAGTTGTGGAGTCTTCGTTGCCACGATTGGGTTCTGTTGCGCTGAATAATCAGAGTGATGTAGTGGAAGGCGTGGTGATCATGCGCAAGGGTGAAAATCCTGGTGAATTTCTGAAAAATTTGAAATTGAAAATCGCTGCACTCAATTCTGGAATACTTCCTTCCGATGTAAAAATTGTTCCCTTTTACGATCGCGATAAATTAATTGGATTTTGTACACACACCGTTTTACATAATTTATTTGAAGGAATTATTCTTGTTACGCTTGTAGTTCTTCTGTTCATGGCCGACTGGAGAACAACTGTTACTGTGGCCATGATCGTTCCAATGGCATTGTTATTCGCCTTCATTTGTTTACGAATGATGGGCATGACAGCCAACCTCCTTTCTATGGGTGCAATCGACTTCGGAATCATTATTGACGGGGCTGTTGTAATGGTAGAAGGCGTGTTTGTGGCATTAGACCACAAGGCCCAAGAAAGGGGGATGGCTGTTTTTAATAAACTTTCTAAACTAGGTTTGATAAAAAACACTGGTGCGGAAATGGGAAAAGCAATTTTGTTTTCAAAAATTATTATTCTCACAGCACTCATTCCAATTTTTTCTTTTCAGAAAGTGGAAGGGAAAATGTTTTCACCACTCGCTTTCACGCTTGGCTTCGCGCTTATCGGCGCACTGATTTTTACACTCACACTCGTACCCGTGATGTCAAGCATTTTGTTGAAGAAGAATGTGCATGAGAAAAAAAATCCATTCACAGCTTTTATTTCAAAAATGTTTCTGGGAATGTTCAATGTTGCTTTCAAGAGAAAAACAATAAGTCTTGTACTTGCATTTTCAATTCTTGGAATAAGCATTTTCAGTTTCCGCTTTCTTGGAACAGAATTTTTACCTGATCTGAATGAAGGCGCTTTGTGGGTTGAATCTTGTCTTCCGTTAAGTGTAAATATTACGGAGTCAAGAAAAATTGCGGACAAGATGCGCAAAATCCTCATGCAGTTTCCTGAAGTGGACGGTGTCATGTCACAAACGGGTCGTCCTGCTGATGGAACAGATCCTGATGGTTTTTACAGCATTCAATGTCAAGTGAATTTGAAACCAAAGGAAGAATGGAAAGAACAAATTTCTTCTGATGATTTGATTGATCAGATGGATGCAAAACTCAGTCAGATTCCCGGTGTAATTTTTAATTATTCTCAACCGATTATTGATAATGTTCACGAAGCGGTTGCCGGAATGAATGCAGATATCGCCGTGAAAGTTTATGGACCTGATCTCAATGTGATTGATTCGATTGGGAAAAAAATAATTCCTGTGATGGCGCGGGTTCGAGGAATTGATGATTTGGGTTTATTAAAAACAATTGGTCAACCTGAATTGATTATTTCGATGAATCAGGCAAGAATGAAAGCCTACGGTGTTAGCACTGGAGATTGTCAGGCTGTAATTGAAATGGCGATTGGAGGAAAAGCCGCTACCCAATTGTATGATGATGATAAACGATTTGATATTCGTGTACGATATAAACCTGAATACAGATCGGATGAGGTGGAAATCGGAAATCTTTTGGTGCCAACTATTAATGGAAATAAAGTTCCTCTCAAAGCAATTGCTGATATTAAATTAAAATCTGGAGATATCAGAATCAGTCGCGATAACAATACGCGATTCGGAGGAGTGAAGTTTACCATTCGTGATCGTGATATGGGTGGTGCAATAAAGGAAGCGCAAGATTCCATTGATAAAATCATCAAGCCTACACTTCCAGAAGGATATCATTTGGAATGGGCAGGTGAGTATGAGAACCAAGTGCGTGCCACCAAACGCTTAGGACAAGTGGTGCCAATCAGTCTTGTCATTATTTTCCTTATTCTTTTTATTGCATTTTCAAATATCAAGGATGCCGTAATTGTAATTGTAACTGTTCCATTCTCACTGATCGGAGGAATCTTCGCATTGCTGATTACGAATACGATTTTCGGAATTTCTGCTGGAATAGGATTCATTGCACTCTTTGGTGTCTGTGTTCAGAATGGAGTAATCTTGATTTCAGTTTTCAAGAAAAATTTAGCAGACAAGATGAGTTTAAATGATGCCATAATAAAAGGTGTTGCATCTCGTGTGCGTCCAGTTGTGATGACTGCAATGATGGCTGCGATTGGTTTATTGCCTGCTGCAATTTCGACGGGAATAGGTTCTGAAACTCAAAAGCCTCTTGCCATTGTAATCATAGGAGGATTGGTGAGTGCAACAATTCTGACACTGTTGGTATTGCCAATTATTTTTGAACGCGCATATAAGAGAAAACATTCTGAACTCGGTATATGATTTTTTAAAAATGAAAATCTGAAACGATGAAAATAGCTAGTAGTCATTTTGCTTTTATTTTTCTATTGACTTTTTTTTCGGTTTTCGATTGTAAATCGCAATCCCAATCGCCAAGTATCAAGGATGCTCAGTTATGGGAGAATTTTAATGTAGATAAAAAACTTTCTAGAAACATTACTGCGAGGTTTAGCCATGAAGGACGTTTTACCAATAACGATTCACGCTTGACCTATTTATATGGAGATTTTGGAATGGAATATAAATTTCCAAGGACACATTTCAGTTTGACGCTTGACTATGTTTATATCAGAAAGTTGAATCAGAAATGGCAGATGCCTGAATATTGGGACAATCGGCATCAGTATTATCTTGCAGCAATGTGGAGTAAAAAAGTTTCACAATTTGAATTTCATGATCGTCAAATGTTGATGGGACAGGTGAAGGATGTTTATTCAAGTCTTTCAGGAAAAATACCGGACTGGTATTTGAGAAATAAGGTTACCATTAAATACAACTTCAATTTTTATTGGTCGGTATATGCAGCGGAAGAATTGTATTGGCATATTCCTGCTCCAGCACCAGATCCTTCACCGCACATCGACAGAATGCGATATTTTATCGGAGGATATTTTCGACCGAATAAAAGAAGTGAATTTGAAATTTATTATCTCATTGAACAGCATATGAATGTAGTTAATGCCAATCACAATTTTATACTAGGTTTGGGTTATGGTTTATCACTGTAGTATAGTTTAGAATTGTGACCCGGAGTCGGTTTTTCTTAGAGGGTTTACCGATTCCGGGGGCATTTATTGTTTGGGATAAAAATTGACGAGAAAAAAAATCAATAAGCGTCAAAATCAATTGCGCTGAATTTGACGGACTCGTAATTTAATTTACGTTTGGCATTTGTCAAATCCTTGAAAATAAAATTTAGAGGAGAAGGTCTTAACTTATTTGGAATATCAAAGTAGAATGATTTTTTCCAGTCTACACTGTGATCAATTCCAATCCAAAGTTTTAAAGGTTGTGGATTGAAAGATTTTTGCGATTGCAGAAGTGTATTCGCTTTTTCAAATTCAATTAATATTGCTTCAATTCCCATCATATGAGCCGAAGCCATAATAAAATTATTTTTTATTTTATAAACGTTTTCAGGATTGGAAATCCTCCATTTCAAATTGGTGTCATTCCATATTCTTTCATATTCAGTTTGAATATTTTTGATTCTGGAAATATTTCCCATACCAATTTTAGCATGTAGTTTTCCGACCAGTTGAAAACCCAGTTTATTTATGAAGCCATGTGTACTATTTGCATTCGCAACACCAACGACAAAAGTATAGGCTTTACTTTTAGCTAAATCATAACTCTTCTCAGCCAATCTTGTAAAAAGTTTTTTCCCTTGATGCAAAGGATGCGTGGCTGTATTTAATGAAAGTAATCCCTTTTCAGTTTTGCCATTGATGTTTGCAGACATTGGTTGTAAAACATAGTGCGCAACTAACAAGCCGTTGTAGTATGCATTGTACCCAACAATTTTCCCATCCGGATTATCTCGGTATTCCCATTCGAGGAATTTCTCATTGAATTGCGTTGATTTGGGAAAAGCTACCCTTAATAGGGTTGCAATTTCTTTCAATGAATTACTATCGGTATTAACTGGTGAGAATTCGTACTCCATTTTTTATGGAAATTATTTTGTGGTATAACGAATTGTGAATTTCAAATTCTGATTTTATTTCTAAGGTCATTCTAAGAAGACATTCGAAATCGATTACTCATTTATCATTGCATTATTTGCAACAAAATGTGCGTTGGCCATTAAGGTTAAAGTTAATCCTTTAGCTGGCAAATATTTAAATCCTGAACCGTCTGCCACAAAAACATTTTGTGTTCCTGCCAATTTCCCATTGGGTAAAAGCGTAAATGGTTTGTTACTCTTGTCAAATGGAAGTGTTCCTGCATAATGAATGCTTCCTCCGTGTGGCGTATGAATGGTTTTCAAAGGAAAGCATCCAAGTGTGCGAAGCGTCGACTTTATTTTATTTTCTCTTTGTTTATTTATTTCCTCTTCTTGATCCGAAAGAATATATTGTCCAGTTAAAATGTCATTTGTAAAACTGTGGACATCTTTTTTCATTCGAATAAATTTTGATGGTCCAGGTTTTTCAGGATGATGTATTCCTGCAATGGTAAAAGAAGATTGCAAATATTGCATGAGAATACGTCCATCCGCAAAGTTCAGTGGAGATTCCTTTATCAATTTGAAAAGCAATAACGATCTGTAACTGAATAATGCAGCCATTGCAACATCATAATTGCTTTTGTTTTCATCAATGTACATTACCAATTGGCTGAAGCTGGTTTTGTATTGCTCGGTTTCTTTCCCAAGCATTTTCCATTGTAGACAAGGAATGTAGCTATATGGATTGCAAATCACAGGAAGTTGCTCCTGTACATAATCAAATGAACGAATAACAATACGAGCAGTTCCTAAAACACCTGGAGAAAGAATTAGTTTTTTACACGTAAATATTTTTTCCTCATTCGTGTCAATTCGCTTTACATAAACTTCAATTCCGGATTCAGTTTCTTTGAATTTTAAAACAAGGCAATTTTTATGATAAGTGAAATTTGATTTATTTTTCAATTCATCAATGGTCATCCAGGAGCGATAGGCAGATTTATCCTTGTCGCTCCAGAAATCCATGTCTTTGTATTTTACTGCGCTTCTATCATTTTTATTCTCTGTTAATAAAGCCAAGGCTGACCTACCAACATAAACACCTTTTTTGTTTAGTTTGTTTTTCTTTTTTGCATAGGCATCGAAAATGTTTTTTAAATTATTTTCGAGTTTGGGTGGCGGTAAAATATTTTGAAGTTCACCTAAGCAATATGGTGCGCCGTCATCTTTTGCACCTGAAATTCCGATATGTTCTGCAACGGCCTCATAGGATTTACGCATTACCGATTCATCCAATCCGATTGCATCCAACTCTGGTTTTGAAAATAAATAGCAGCCGCAACCCCATCCACCACCAAGTCCGCCTTTTGCAAGACTTTCCATTGGCTTAAAAGTTTCCGATTCAAATGGAATTAATTTTTCGGTGAGTTCGGTTAGAAAATTTCGGGGAGGTGTAAGTTGAGAACCCACTTTTGTTGTTTGCCAAGGAATTCCTTCGAATTTATTTCCTAAAAAATAAGTGTGTTGTTGTTGATCTTCCTTTCTAATGCTGATGAAATCTTTATTTGGAATAATGGATTTATATTGTTCATCTTCAACTCCTGCATCCAATACAGCAACCTTGCAACCAGCTTCCACAAGCGTTCTGGCAGCAATAGCTCCAGTTGCTCCTGATCCAACAACAATATAATCGAAGTCTACTTGCATTTTATTTTGATCAGTTTTATTAAAAATAAACCAGTCAAGCCTCTGCATACCGCTCTTGTTGCAGTCCACATAAGTTTGAAAAAATAAAATGAGGAAAAACTCTTTGAAAGAAAATAATCTATGTATGCTGGAGACGTTTCCAAAATGCTTAGCATGCAAAAAAGTTTTCTTCTTGCATTGTTGTTGGGTTCTTTCAATGCAAGACCTCCATCAATACAAGCCATTCGCCATTTGCTTTTGAGCATGCTCTTCCACAATTCCTGTTCATATTTTGTAAACTGAATATTCAGGATTTGCATCGCCTCTGAATAAATATTCAATTCACGCTCTCCTGGTGCAACACCGATTAAATAATCAGCAATGCGTTCAGCTTCTTCTGCATATATGGAATTACCTTTTTGCATCTTGTGAATTTAATTCTTCAAAGTAATTTTTATAGGTAATTATTTTTGGTTGGAAACGTTCCATAATTGAATCGAGTCGCGAAAACACTTTGGAACGATTGTGATATAAAAGTTTATTGTAAAACCAACTTTCGTCAATACCAGGATGCATGTATGGTTCCTGGTCTACATCGATGTCGTACGGATGGAAGTATCCTGCAACTGCGTTGTTGTTGCCAAATTGTTTTTTGAAGTTCCAATTGATAATGGCTTTTGGCAATACTCGAAAATAAACGCCGCCAGCAAAAGGAACGGTTAACATAAAATTTGCAGACAAGCTAATTGGTATTTCCCAAATGCCTTCTTTCATTTTTCTTGGCTTCTCACCAAAATTCGGCCATCCATAAATGGGATTTTTCGATGGAAGAACAGAGCTGGAATATTTAAATCCGGTTTCCGCAAGCACTTCAAATGCCCATGGCGTTTTAGGCGTTATGGAATAAAATGGTGCTCTATAACCAACTATTTGATTGGCTCCTGCATTCGTGAGACTTTCAATATTTCTCAATAGATCCTCTTTGAATTCTTTTGCAGTTTGTTTTTCAACGGGTAAATGTAAGTTGGAGTGACAAGCAATTTCATGTCCTTCTTTGACAAGCGTTTTTATTAAGTCGGGATAATATTTTGGAATATCACCCACTACAAAAAAAGTTGCTTTTGATTTGAACTTGTTTAGAAACTCGAGGTAGTTGCCGACTAATCTTTCAACTGATGCGTTGTATTTAAGACCATCGTCCATGCGAAGACGAATATCTTCAAGGTCAACACTGAATAAAAAAATATTTTCATTCAACATTTTTGCCACTCTGTTTTTGCTTTAATATCGCGATTTCCTGTGCGAGTGTCTTGTTTTGTTCCTGCAGTTTTGAAACAACAACTGATAAATGCAAAAGATAAATAAGAATTGAAAAAATTGCTCCAGTAAAAACAAGATTTGGTGGTGATGCAATGCCAATTAATCTCGACATCACATCAAGGCCATCACGCCAAAAAGAAAATGCGATGAGAATTACAGAACAAACAATCCAGATGATGGCGTATTCTTCACGCAATTTTCCACGTATGATCAATCGAGCAATGAACGCGATAAAAAGTAGGGTTGCTACAATTGCTATTATTTGAACTCGAGCCATGGCTTTTATTTAAAACAAATATAGTCTTTAGAGGAGGATTGCCAATTTGGTGATTGCTAATTGTCAATTGTTATTGTTGAAGTTTGGCCCCTTTCAATATTGAATTATTTCTCCTTACTCCATGTTTTATAAACATTCTGCTGTTCAGGTTTAAAGGGCTGCTCGTGTCTGTCTGGTTCACATTGTTTCAGGGTGTTGTGACATTCTTTTGGCAACTGTTGGTATAATTCAGTTCCTTTTGTTTTCCATTCAAGCATTTTATCGCTGACATCTTTCACAATTTTTCCGGGATTGCCCACAACAATTTTTCTATTGGGAATAATCGTTTCGGCAGTTATTAATGTCAATGCGCCAACAATACATTCATCGCCAAGCACAACATTATCCATTAAAACAGAATTCATTCCTACCAGACAGTTTTTACCAATGGTCGCGCCATGAATAATTGCGCCGTGTCCTATGTGCGCGCCCTTTTGCAAGCGAACAGTTGTTCCCGGAAACATATGAATGGTGCAATTTTCCTGAACATTACATCCGTCTTCAATAATGATTTCTCCCCAATCTCCTCGAATAGCCGCACCAGGACCGATATAAACATTTTCACCAATGGTGACATTCCCAGTAACCGCAGCTTGCGGATGAACAAAACTGGATTTGTGAACGACAGGTCGGTAACCGTTGAATTCGTATATCATAGAACGAATTTACGAATTACAATGCAGGTTTCATCATATAAAAAGTGGTAAGCTGATTTGAAAAAGCCTAATGCTGTGCCGTGAATTTTTTAATTACGTCCAAGAAATATTGTCCGTATAATTCCATTTTTCGTTTTCCAACTCCAGTAACATCTAGTAATTCATGTTCGGTCTGTGGGAGGGAAGATGTCATTGCTCGCAAAGTAGCATCGGAAAAAATAATGTAGGGAGGGACTTTTTCTGCTTTTGAAAGTGCCAGTCTCATTTTGCGTAATTCCTGGAATAATTCTTCATCTGCAGTGAGTACTTCTTTGATCTCGACTTCTTCGGAGGATCGTTTTTTTCGTTTTCGTTTTTCGATGATTGTTTCTCGTTCTACTTCTGCTAATTGAATAGTTTGTTTTCCCGTCAGAATTTCTTTTCCAAAATCTGTGATTTTCAAAGCATATTTTTCGTCAAATGCAATTTCGAAAACGCCAAGGTTTATTAATTGTAATAAAAATTGTTGCCATTCCTTGAATGAATATTCTTTTCCGACTCCGTATGTTTTGATGGTGTGATAATTTCTTTCCATCACATCGCTTCTTGTTGATCCGCGTAAAACATCAATCATCATATTTACGCCAACTTCCTCTTTGCATCGCGTGGAAGCCGATAATGCCATCTGTGCAATTCGTGTTCCATCAAAAATTGGTCGTGGGTTTTTGCAGGAGTCGCAATTACCACAATTTTCCAATACCTGTTCTCCGAAATAACTCAACAATATTTTTCTTCGGCAATTATTTGCTTCAGCGAATTGTTGCATGCGTTGCAATTTCGCCAAATTCAATTCGGACTGTTTTCCATCCTGAGCGAATTTTGTGAGCATCATTAAATCACCAACATTATAAAATAAAAGGGCATCTGCTTTTTCTCCATCGCGTCCACTGCGACCAATTTCCTGGTAATAACCTTCCATGTTTTTCGGAAGATTAAAATGAATTACATACCGAACATTCGATTTGTCAATTCCCATTCCGAAAGCAATTGTTGCACAGATAATTCTCACGCGGTCATTAATAAAATCTTCCTGTGCACGGTCGCGGTCTTCATTTCCCATTCCGGCATGGTAAGAAGCAGAAGAAATTCCAATGCTGCGTAATTTCTGTGAAAGTTCTTCAGTGCTTTTTCTGCTCAAGCAATATATGATTCCGGCTTCCTCCTTATGCGCACGAATAAAACGAACAATTTCATCAAATTTCATTTTTCCATTCAAAGCCCTTCTAACATCAAGACTGATATTAGGACGATCAAAAGATGCAATGAAGACATTTGGATCTTGCATAGAAAGCTGTTGTATTATATCACGACGAGTGATTTTATCTGCTGTAGCTGTCAATGCAATAATTGAAATCCCTGGGAAAAAATCACGAAGGTTGTGCAGTTGCGTGTACTCAGGACGGAAATCGTGTCCCCAAGCAGAAATGCAATGGGCTTCGTCAATGGCGATGAATGAAATTTGTATGGTTGATTTAAAAAAAGGCAATTCACTGATTAATCTTTCAGGTGCGAGATAAAGTAGTTTTATATTTCCATCCACACAATCGCGTAACACTTGTGCCGATTCTTCTGGTGACAAAGATGAATTGAGTGCGGCGGCCTGAATTCCATTTGCTCTTAACGCAAGAACCTGGTCTTTCATTAATGCGATGAGGGGGGAAATAACGATGCAAATTCCATCCAGCAATAATGCAGGAATTTGAAAACATACCGATTTCCCTCCACCCGTTGGCATAAGTACCAGCGTATCTCTTTTGTCAAGAACAGATTGAATTATTTCTTCTTGAAGCGGCCGAAATATTTCGTAACCGTAATATTGTTTCAGAATTTGTTTTGCTGAAATTTCATTGGCAAGTGACATAAAGTTTCAAAAATTAAAAGTTTAGAATCGTACATATAAAATATAATCAAGTCCGCAAAGATGCGATATAAAAAATTATTTCCAAATAATAATCACCATCTCAATTCTCCTCTTTTCTGAATGGTTGCTGTGAATCCTCTTCTATTCTTTCCCAATCAGCAGGCCTGTTTTCCTCGATATATTTTTTTTCATAAACAAAAATTACAGCAGCCATATGTCGACATATAGCATGTGTTTTATCTCCGCAAGTACAAAAGAAATTGGAAAATGTTCCCAATTCATTCAATGAAAAAGAAACTGCATGTGGATTTACTTCTTCTACCACAGCTTCAAAACATCCAGGCAAAACTTCGCGAGGTTCTTTCACCCAGAAATTCAAAAAATAAATCCATCCCCGTTCGAGTACTTTTTCGTCGAGTTCATTTCGGAAATTGAAGAGGGTGATTGGTTCTTGGGACACAGTATAAAATTAGGGAAATATTAGTTCAATTTGGTTTCTCACAGATTCAAAAGATTTCGCGGATTTTATTTTTATATCATCTGCGTATTCATTTGAATCTGCGAGCCTGAAATGTTATAAACCATTTGCCACTCTCTTAATTGAATCTGTCAACGAACTGCTATTGAAATTAATCAACAGCCCTAATTTCCTTTTGGAAAGTCGTAAATAGGTGTTCAGCTGTTTGTAATGAACAGGGGCAATGGCTTCAATAGATTTTATTTCTACAATTACTTTTTCATTTACAAGGAGATCAAGTCTAAATCCCAAATCCAGATTCTTTCCTTCATAAATTACAGGAATGCCAACTTGGGTCCGCACATCAAATCCTGCTTTTATTAACTCATATTCCAATGCCGCTTCATAAACAGATTCCAATAATCCTGGACCTAATGTATTGTGAACTTTAAACGCTGCGCCTCGAACCGCATAAGAGATTTCATTTTCAAACATAAAATAGATATAAAACGTAATTACAAAATATTCCAAATCAAAAATCAAGGATGCGAAAGTATAAAAATACAGGAAATACAAATTTTGAGAATTTTATTTTGTGACAAAAAAAGCGATCAATAAAAAAGGCGATCTCTTTTTTAGAGACCGCCTTCTTATTATTCAAAAACTATTTCTACAAATCCCACCAAATGTGGTTGAGTATATTATTCTGCACTGGTGCATTTGGATTATTCACACGTTCGTCAACACTTGTTGGAAGACTGCGTGGAATGCCAGCAACAGCGGCCGCAGCATTCGGCGTAAGAACAGGGAAACCTGTACGACGCCAATCTGACCAAGATTCAACCTGCGTAAACAGTGCGACATATTTTTCTTCCATTATTTTCTGGAGTGTAATTGAGCCACCCGTTTCGGAAGCGTGTGCCAATTCATAAGTTGCATTTGTTGCACCTGTTACGGCAAGGACAGAGGCTTTCACTGCATCATTATGTGCCGTTGCAGCATCAACGGTATTTCCAAGGCGTAAATTTGCTTCTGCTTCAATGAATTTCGCTTCCACATATGTACAAAGTGGTGCTATTGAAGTTGCGCTTCCATAATAAGTTCCCAACTGAGAAGTAGTGATGTCATTTGAACTTACACCAGAACCAGTGTAGGCTCCTGTGTCATCTAGCGTAGCATAGAATGGAAGACGCGGATCGGAATTGGTATTCATCATGTCGATGAAGAATTTTCCCATTCTAATATATCCGAAACGTGTTTGATTGAAAGCAAACCATTGGTTGTTTTCATTTCCTGCAGGCCCGAAAATACAATTAGCATCATCAGCATTTCCTGTCATTCCTGCTGAAGTCAAATAGGAAAGAGCATCTGTTGCTGATTGTGTGGGATTACGTTTGCTTTCATGATTTGCATAACGCGCTTTTAATACCCAAGCAATTTTTGTCCATTTGGTATTGTCACCATTAAAAACGAAATCGTTCATTGATGGTAATGTTCCAATAGGAGCTTGTGTCAAATCAACAATTGCAGACGACAACAAACTTTGTATGTCAGTTAGAACTGTTGCTTGTGCATCATAATGCGGAGTGAAATTAGGAGTAGCAGCATCGCCTTGCAAGGCTTCGCTATTTGGAATGTCACCCCATTGATCCGTTGCAAGTCCAAGGTTCATCGCTTTGATTACTTTCGCGATTCCACGATAATATGGATTTGCATCACCTGCTTTTGTGATCAGTTTATCACAGTTAATCAACGCAGAAGAGAAAATTGTTTTCCACTCATTGGTAACATCATTTTCTGTTACGTTATAAGCGGCAACAATTTGCATTTGACCATCTGTACCTGCTAGATGTTGGGTGAAAATTCCAGCACGTCGCGCATTGTTTCCAGAATAATTGCAGAAAGTTGCAACTTCTACATTGGCAAGAAGGTTGTCCATTGAAACATCCTCCGCATTATTTGGATTCGGTCTCACCTTATCGAGATATTTCTCGCAAGATGTGATCGAAAGAACTGCTACCATCATGGAAACAATTCCTGTTTTATATATGATTGATTTTTTCATTTTCAGTTTCTTTTGGATTAATTAAAATGCAACTCTGATTCCAAACATGAATGACTTTGTGCCAGGGTTATTGAAATAATCGAACCCGCTGATATTTGATCCAGCACCTGTAAGACTTGTTTCAGGATCTACACCAGTATATTTTGTGAAGAGGAGCATGTTACGACCAGTAATTGTAAAGTCAATGTGCTGGATGTATTTTTGGCTCTTGCATTTGTAACGGTAACTCAAGGAAACATCGCGTAAACGAACCCACGATCCATCTTCAATTGCCATTTCAGTTGCGCCACCCATGTCACCACGATATTGTTGGAAATAGGTTTGTCCATCAACTGCAACAGTATTGGCCTGATCACCAGCAATAGCATAACCATTCGCATCAACACCTGTAGCAAGAACGCCAGCAATGGTATAATTTTGATCGCGATTCTCAGAAGCTTTTGAAGTTCCAAGACGATCGATACGCATTTTTGTTCCGTTCCAGATTTTTCCACCATTACGAATGTCCCAAAGGAAACTCATGGTGAAAGATTTGTAGGTAAGTGTATTGCGAATTCCAGATGTCCATTTTGGCATTGGGTTTCCGAGAGCTGTGCTCTTTGGATCAATGTATGGCAAACCGGTTGCTGGATTGATGATTAATTTTCCATCAGAGGTATGTTGGTATTGTGTTCCATAAAGAACGCCGTAAGGTTGACCAACGATTGCGTAAGCACCAATTGATTCGAAACCTTCTTCCAAACTGAGTTCAGAAACACCTTCAGCAAGTTTGAGAACTTTCGAATGGTTGGTAGCCCAGTTAACTGAAATCTCCCAATTGAAATTATCTTTTTTCACTGGAACACCACCTAATTGAACTTCAAATCCTTGGTTCAACATCTGTCCAGAATTCTGATAAACAGAATTGAATCCAGACGATGGAGCAACCGGACGAGCAACAAGAATGTCAACCGTTTTTTGATGGTAATAAGTGAAATCTAAATTCAAGCGATTATTGAAAAAGCGAAGATCTGTTCCAACTTCATTTCCAATTACGCGCTCTGGTTTCAAATCAGGATTTCCAAGTGTATTACTGATTCCATAACCAACTGTTCCGAGGTACGGAAATGAGTTTCCATTGGTATAGCCATCAGTGAAGGTAGATTGAGCATAGTAAGTGCGGTTTCTATAAGGCTCAGGAGAAATACCTGCTACAGCATAATTCGCACGGACTTTCGCGAAAGAGAACCATTTTGGAAGTGTCATTAATTCACTCAACACAACGGATAAACTTGCAGATGGATAAAGGAATCCATCTTTTCCTTTTGAGAAAGTGGAAGACCATTCATTACGTGCAGTCAAATTCAGGAAAATAGCGCTCTTGTAATCGATTGATCCATCAATGAAACCCGCGACGGTTCTGATCGCTTCTTGGTATTGACTGGTGTACAATTCTGATGCGTTGGAAAGATTATAAAATCCTGGTACACCCAAAGTACGACCGCGTGAGAATTGCTCGTCCATCTTTTTGTTCCAGATGTTGTTTCCAAGAGTCAAACTGCTATGCCAGTTAGTTCCGAAATCTTTTGTAACAGTTGCAAGTAAATCGGAATAAATCTGCATGCTGTTAACTTGTTCGAAATTGATTTGTCCAAGTCCAGTTGTATTGTCATCGCCATTGGAAGAAACAGCGTAGATCTGACGACGGTTGTCGTTATAGAAATCTGTTCCCAAACGATAGGTGAGACTGAAAAAACTACATGGCTTCCAATTCAAATAAGTATTTCCATAAATACGATTCACATCATCATTATAAGGATTCCTATATGCTGTGAAAAGTGGATTGTCATACAAACTGAAATAAGTTCTGTTATTCAAATTATCATATTGATAAGGATTCATGTCAAAACTTCCTGGCATACGAAGCAAACCAAGCATTACTCCAGAAAGGTTGCTTCCGTTTTGTGGTTTCACGCCACGTGTGTTGACGTAATTGACAACGGATCCCACTGTAAGTTTATCGGAAATTTTATGCTCACCAGAAACCAAGAATGTATTTCTCTTGAGTGAACTATTTGGAACAATTCCGGTTTGATTTGTATTTCCGTAAGAGAAACGATACAAAGTGTTTTCACTTCCACCAGTGATCGCCAAATTATTGTTTGTGGTGATTCCTGTTTTGAAGAAGTTCTTCATATTGTCATTGTAAGTTACACCTGGGACATCAGAAATTTTTGGCCCCCATGATGATGAAGTGCCATCGGAAATGTCATCTGCTGTATAAAAAATATGGTCTGGGCCTGGATCAGCGGTGACATACATTGCTGAACTGGAAAAAGTAGTTGGGTCAGTCCAAAGTCCTTGTGCATAGGTTTTTTGAAGTTCAGGAAGCTTGTTTACTTTTTCAAATTCAACATTGGTTGAATAAGTAACGCCAAGTCCTTGACCTTTTCCATAAGAACCTTTTTTTGTTGTATAAATAATTGCACCTGATCCTGCACGAGCACCATAAAGTGCAGCAGCAGCAGGTCCTTTTAGAATTGTAACGGATTCAATGTCGTCTGGATTAATATCCAAGGCACGATTTGAATTGCTCACTCCCGCAAGTGTTGCGTTGTAAGGATTGTCACCTGCATTGGTTGAAGTTGTGGAGTTGTCAACTGGAACTCCATCAATTACAATGAGTGGTTGGTTGTTTCCAGTGAATGTTGCATTTCCACGAATCTGGATTTTGCTTGATGCACCTGGAGTTCCTCCTGTACCTGTTACTGTAACACCAGGTGCTTTTGATGAAAGCGACTCGATGACATTGGTCTCACCGGATCTTGATACATCTTCTCCACTGACAGTAGAAACAGAATAACCAAGTGCTTTTTTCTCTTTTGATACACCAAGAGCTGTAACCACAACTTCTTTCAGTTGTTTTACATCTTCCTTCATGATTTCATCAATTGCGGTACGACCGTTAATTGCAACCGTATCGGTTTTCAATCCAGTCATTCGGAAAATCAAGGCGCTTGCATTATCTGCTACAGTGATGGAATAAATTCCGTCAAGATTTGCAGCAACACCATTTTTTGTTCCGCTTTCCGTAACAATTGCGCCTGGAATTACACTGCCATCTTTTATGGAAGTGATTTTTCCAGTAATTGTTTTTTGCGCAAACAAAGAAGTTCCTGTAAGCATTATAAAAAATGCAAACAGATTTCTAATTCTGTTTAAGTGCATAAGTGAATTGGTTTAAAAAATTAAACTTTGAATGCATCAAATCCATTATGCATTCGGAATAAAAAAAAATGTACATCGCAGTTTTGAAAAAGTTTTCTTTTTCATTGGATTTTGTACAGGCCAAAACTAGCAGATTTTAACTGTACTTAACATTTTAATTATTAACGCTTTATGAACTTTATTTGTAAAAATAAAGTGTAATAATTCTTTGAAATCTCGGAAATTTATTTCTACAAACTATATCAAATTTCTACCAAGTGGAGAATATTTGTGCTAAGTGAATGAAAACGTCAGACCAACCTATTCTCTCATAAACCGCTGAGGGATGAAAGGAAATTATCTGAAAATAATTTCTAAAATAATTATTAACACTTCTCAATCACCACAGCATAACCTTGTCCAACACCAATGCAAAGTGTAACCAAGGCATATTTTTTATTTTGCTCATTCAGTTCAATGGCTGCAGAATGCAAAATTCTCGCGCCACTCATTCCTAGAGGATGTCCCAATGCAATTGCGCCTCCATTTGGATTGACACGTGGATCATTATCTGCAATTCCCCATGAGCGAAGACATGCGAGTGACTGCGCAGCGAATGCTTCATTCAATTCAATCAAATCAATGTCATTGAAAGTCAATCCTGCTTTTTTCAATGCGATATTGCTGGCTTCAACCGGACCAATTCCCATAATACGCGGTTCGGTTCCAATGACACCCATGGAAACAATTCTCGCAAGGGGTTTCAAATTATTTTGTTTGATTCCATTTTCAGATGAAAGCAACAATGCAATTGCTCCGTCATTTAATCCGGAAGCATTTCCTGCAGTTACAGTTCCATCTTTTCTAAACGATGGTTTCAGTTTTTGCAAACCTTCTAATGTTGTAGTTGCTTTTATGAATTCATCTTTCTCAAAATTTATTGCATCACCTTTTTTTTGTGGAACGGGATATGCAACAATTTCTTTTTTGAAACGACCACGCTCTTGAGCCTTTGCTGCTTTCTGTTGTGAGTGAAAAGAAAATTGATCTTGATCTTCGCGAGAAATTTTATCTCTGTCAGAAAGATTTTCCGCTGTTTCTCCCATGGATTCTGTTCCAAACATTTCTTTCATTTTCGGATTAATGAAGCGCCACCCGAATGAAGAATCAAACATTTGAGCATCTCTTCCGAATGCTGTGGAAGTTTTTGAAATCACCCAAGGTCCGCGTGTCATGTTTTCTACACCACCGGAAATAATCAAATCAGCATCACCGCACATGATGGCACGCGCACCTGACATCGATGCGCTTAATCCTGATGCACACAAACGATTCACTGTCTCACCAGGAACTGTCACAGGCAATCCCGCAAGAAGAATAGCCATTCTCGCCACATTCCGATTATCTTCTCCCGACTGATTCGCGCAACCAAATAAAACATCACCAATGGTTTTCGGATCGATGGAAGGATTCTTTTTCATCAATTCACGAATGACGAATGCGGCCATATCATCTGTGCGAACAGTTGATAATGTTCCACCAAAGTTTCCAATTGCTGTTCTGACACCGTCGATGATAAATGCTTGTTTCATGGTTTGGGAATTATATTAGGCGATAAAGGTAATTAAGGTAATTGACTTAAGTAGGGTATGCGTTTCAATAGGTTTTTAGCATCAAAAATATTTTAGGAATATTAATCAATGAAAACACAATTGTATTTTCTTTCATGACCATTTTTCACATCATACACTCCTGCCTTACCGATTTCCCTCGAACAATGAATTACTGTTCCGTCCCATAATGTCAACGTATCATTTCCATACCCGTAAAAATAAATTTCAATGGAATTATTGACATATTCAAAGTCTTTGATGGCTGGATCTTCCACTCCTTCCACGAACGTATCAACTTCCTTATTGAAGGTGGGAATAATTTTTCCTTCCTGAATAAATAAGGGTAAAAATCCGGGAGCGGCAGGGACTTCATAATAGGCATTGCCAGTGTATTTTTTATTCGACCAATAGTGATACCAATTGCCTTCGGGTAAATAGACTTTCCATGTGGTTCGTCCTTTTGTAATATCCGCTCTGTCACCTCCATCATTTTCAATTGTAACAGGCGCACTGAGAATTCGATCTCCCAGCATGAACTGATAATCCTGAAGGACTGCAATGCTGTCTTTCGGATAAAGGATGGATAGACTTCGAATCATGGGCCAACCATTATCTTCTGCTTGTTGTGCTAAGGTGTAGATGTATGGAAAAAGTTTTGCATGCAATTGCGCATATTTTTTCCATTGCTCCAGGGTTTCCTGGTCATCATCAAATCGCCAATGATCACATAAGGGTAAACCTCTATGCAATCGCATCACGGGAACAAGTGCACCCATTTCAATCCAACGGAACATCATGAGCTTGTCCATTGGTTTTGTGTTTTCGCAATTGTATGCGCCAATATCAATCGAGGTATTTGGATGAGCTGAAATTCCAGCAGTATTTAATCCGACGATTTGTCCGCCGAAACCGGAAAGATTATCGTAAGTAGCATTTCGATCACCTGTAAAGTGGAATGCAGCGTTGGATTGCTGACCGATAAATCCACTCCTTGGAAAAATCACAAAATCTCTATTTGGATAATTTGTTTTCCAAAAGTTATCTGCATTCTTTGCCCATAACAAGGGGTATTTATTATGCATGCTTAAACCATATTCTCCGTTATAGGAAATGGAATTGTAGGGTGTGTATTCGCCAAAGTCATTCATCCATCCATCGACTCCTGAATCCGCCATCTTTTTATAAAATTTATTCCAAAACCATTTTGTAGCTTCTGGATTTGTCCAATCGAATTGAGCTTCACGCCAAATGGCGAATTGAAAAACATAAGTTTCTCCCTTATTGTTCTTGGCGAAGTATTCCTTTTTTTTCGCCTCTTCATATAAAGGACTTTTTTCAAAAAGCATATTGGTACAGAGGTAAGGCAAGATGTATGAAATGTGTTTTACGCCAGACTTGTGTTGATCCTCAATCAATTTTTTGTAATTCGGATACTGTTTTTCATTTAAAGTCCATGCATCTAAAGGATGAAAAATATCTTTGTTCCAATACCAGTCTTCAGCGAAGATTGCACTTAACGGAATGTGATTTTCCCTATGCGTTTTCAGTACACTTTCATTCACAAATTGTCCAGTTTCACCCGATTGCCAATCGTTGGCAGCGGCAGCCCAAACACCAAAGACCCATGGTTTAGGTTTCGTGTAAGTGCCAGTTGATTTTTGGTAATTTCCAATGATTTCAAGCGGACTTTCTGAAAGAAATAGGACTGCATCAAATGTGTGACTGTAGTTTGTGATTTTCAGTGTTGTGGATTTTGTTTTAGCAAAATCGAATTCGCTGTAATAAAAACTGTTGAGCAAAAATCCGTAGCCTTTTAAATTCAGAAAAAATGGGACAGGATAATAAGTGATGTCGCGTCCTTCAGCAGTTCCGTTTTTAGAAATTTTCGGCAAATTAACGCCAACTTCTCTGCACCAGTTGGTGACAATTGTTCCTTTGTGATTTACTTGATCAAACCGCATTCCCATTCCCAAATAACTATCATCGGCCGAAGACAGAAAATCCACACTGATGCGCGACTGATGCTTGTCATCTTCTTTAGGCGGATTTATTTCGGATAATTTGAAGGAGAGTTTATTGCCAACAAATTGATATTGAAAATAAAATAAGCTATCATTCTTTTCATTTAATAAAACATAAAAAGAAACCGTGTCGTTTTTAGAAAGTAATTTGGCTCTATCCACTTTTTGTTTCTTATCGGATAGGCCATCCGTACAAACCATGTATGGACTCTTTTCTTCAATAATACTATTGGTGAAATGCTGGAGCGTGATGCTATTGTCCATTAATAGAAATGGCTTAGTATCGCCTTTCTTAATGACCTCAAACTGAAATGGATTTTCTGTCACCTTCACCGAATATTTTGCAGTTTGCGCAGGCAAAATCGCGGCGATATTTATGCACACGATTGTTAAATAATAATTCAATCTCATTTTAGTTGTGTCTGTTTAGAATTCAAAGTTCTATTTTAAGATTGTCTATAACTAAAGTGTCAATGCTTTAAAACAAAAATGAATTTATTCCAAAATAAAATTCAAAATCAATATAAATTTTCATTTCACTCCATCACCCAATTCCCCAAACCACTCTTTCCCCGAACGATAAACCGTCCCCTTAAACAAAGCCACAATTTCATCCCGCTGATTTTTTATTGAGATATGATAAACACCAATTTTATTCGACAAACTCATTTCTTCTGTTGTTGCAGTAATTTCATCTCCTTCATACAATTTCTCCGTATGAGAAATGGAAGTCTCAACTGAAACCGCCATTCTTCCATGTGAATTCGAGGCAAAAGCCAACGCACTGTCAGCAAGTGAAAAAGTAATTCCTCCATGTGCAATTCCAAATCCGTTCAACATTTCCTTCCGCACTTTCATTTTCAAAATACAAAAACCGGGTTCAATTTTTATTACATCAATTCCAAGCCACTTCGTAAATGGATCATTGTCGAACATTTTCGCGACAACCTTTTTTGCGAGATTCTTTGCCATAGCTAAAGGTAATCAGGAATTGCAATAAAAATAAAATTGGAAATAGGCAATTAACAAATTTGAAATGGTTTTCTAGTACCGAGAAAATGTTTCATTGCAAATGAAATGCTCATCATGTAGCAAATAGTGTTTGCCTTCTATTACAACCACTTCTCCCTCTTTCATTTCATCGAGATGAAGAATATCATCGTGCACCGTGTGGATGGTGCCATGTGATTGCCGTGCAAGAAAAAGATAATCGGGATTTACAGTTCCTCTTGCGCCACACAGAACAATGTGTACAGGACGATTTACTTTCGCATACAATGCTAAGTCTCGCGGTGCAGAAAAATTATCGGCAATGAGAATGATTTCTGTGGTAATTGGAAAATGATTCAGCGAATAAATCATTGCCTCAACAGGATTTTCTTCAAGGTCACCACCATCTCCTGCATTCATTGCTTTTTTCATTGTCATAAAAACACTGTCTTGTCTTTGTGTTTGAACAGCATAAATCCCTCCAGTTTTACCAACATCTTTTTGATTTGTTGATTTTCCATCTCCATCATTGTAAAAAACAAATCCTGCGCATTTCCCTCCTGCAAGTCCAATTGGAACCCAAGCTAAAACTTGAGCAGAGTAGGGCGACATGCTTCCCGTGACATCCGCGACAAGGACAATGTGATCCCAGGAATTTCTTCTCATCACTGTGGTCACTACAGAATCGGGATTGTGCAAATAAACATTGTTCTCGGAAGTGATTGGAGTATCGCTGAAATGATCTTCCAATTTCCAAATACGTTTTATTTTTACGCCATTGAAATTTTTCTCAATTACCATCAACGAAGTGCGTCCCGTGTCAATCCACATTGCGGTTACAACGGAAAAGTCCTTCTTGTCGGGTTTAAGATATTGCCAGAGACTGTCTTCTGAAATGTTGCGATTAAAGACAACCTTTGAGCCATCTGCATACGTCAGTACACGTAAGTCTGATCGCAAGGAATCTAATTTCAAACCACCTGAACTCGATCCCTCATTAGGAATCGTTTTCAGAAAAATGGAATCTAATGTTAATAATTCATTTTTTACCAATGAAGGTGAAGCGTCGGGTCGCCACGTAATGACAAATCCGTGAAAATATTTATTTCCATCTTCAACACTTTGAGCTCCTGTTTGTCCAATGAGTTTCCATTCTGTCATTGGATTTGAAAATGCGTTTGGTAACAATGAAAATAGATTTTTCAAGCGTTGTTGATTCAATTTTTGCTGATCGAAATCGGAAGAAACTTTGAAAGTGGTATAGATGAGTTCAATTTTTTCCACCACTTTCCCTTTCACAGCATCCGCCAACCGTGCGGAAATAAAATTGGAATTTGAAAATGGAACTTCAAGAATCAAGATATTTCTTCCCGACTCATTCGTAGGAAAGGAATATTTCGGTACCAATTCCTGATTGGCCTTCAAGAAATTTACAGCAGCCAAAAATTCTTTTTCCTGCTGTGCAGAAAGAACACTTGTGGAAAAAATGAAAAGAAAAAGGAGTTGAAAAACGTACCGCATAGATTTCATTCCAAGACTACAATAATAACGCTGAAATTGCTCAAAAGATACGTGAGGAGCGGAACGAATGCGTTTTTTATTTTCGCCTGTCCTGCTTTCCGCTCGCGGAGCTCGCTGCATTCAGGGCTAGGGAAGTTGCTGCTGGTGCAATAAATTATCTGCAAGGATCGCAGAAACCACCAACAAGCTAGTAAAAAGATTTGCCTTCAAGCGCCATCTTTTTCAACAACACACAAGGGCGATAGCGGTCTTCTCCGTATTTGTCAAAAAGTTTTTCCAACTTTTCATACACAACTGAAACGCCAATTTCATCCGCCCATTTCAATAAACCTTTCGGATAATTTACGCCTTTCATCATCGCTGTGTCAATGTCTTCTCGTGTTGCCAATTTCAAATAAAGTGAATCGGCCGCTTCATTAATCAACATGGCTAACACGCGGTAAAATATTTTTATTCCAAGCGTTTCATCCTTGGTTGGTTCAGGAAGAATTGCTCCTTCAGAATAATCATAAAATCCTTTTCCCGATTTTCTGCCGAAATGTTTTGCTTCGTATAATCTTTTTTGTGTCAAGGATGGTTTGAATCTTGGTTCGTAGAAAAATTGGTGCCAAACCGTATCGGTTACCAAATAATTCACATCATTCCCAATGAAATCCATCAATTCAAACGGACCCATTTTAAATCCACCGAAATTTTTCATGGCCCAATCAATTGTTGCGAAGTCAGCAATTCCTTCTTCGTAAATGCGAATCGATTCACCATAAAAGGAACGCGCCACACGATTCACAATGAATCCAGGAGAATCTTTTGCAACAACAGTCGTTTTTCCCCAAGAATCAATCAATGATTTTGTTTCAAGAAGTATTTTCGGATCTGTTTCAAGTCCAGGAATGATTTCCACCAAAGGCATCAGCGTTGCAGGATTGAAAAAATGAATTCCAATAATGCGTGAAGGTATTTTGCAAGATGAAGCAATGGAAGTAATGGAAAGTGAAGAAGTGTTCGAAGCGATAATGCAATCCGCAGAAGTGTTTTTTTCCAAACCGGCAAAAACAGCTTGCTTCACATCCAGTTTTTCCACAATGGCTTCAATGATCAATCCACATTTGCTGATCGATGCGAATGAATCTCCAAGGGAAATTCTTCCAATGATTTCTCGCGCGGTTTCAAAAGTGATTTTCCCTTTGTCAACAAGTTTCTCCAGATTTGTTTTGAATTTATTTTCGCTTTCCGCCAACAAATTCAAATCAACATCAAACAAAATAACTTGATGTCCTGCAGTTGCGGCAACTTGGGCTATTCCACTTCCCATTGCACCACTTCCTATAATTCCGATAATCGTTTCTTTATTCATCGTTTTTCAAAATCGCACATTCGTTTGAATGTAAATCATTTCTTTTTTACCCCAACACTAACTTTCTGAAGGTTTGTTTCTTCATCGTTGAATAGGAAGTAAATGTAAAGTTCGCCTTTTGCCATTCTATAACTGTGTACTGTGTAGCTTTCTGTTTTTTTCCAACCTTTCAGTTTTGCAAGCATCACTGAAGAGGACAAATCTTTTGTTACCACAAATTTGTCGATTTTGATGGAGCCTTTATAACAATCGCCTGTTGGAGTCACGTCATTTTTCTCAGGAACACTGAAAAATATTTGAAATTCTGAAATTATTCCTCCTGGTTTTTTATCGACCATGGGCTCGAACAAAACGATTCCAAGATTATCGTACGTATGTGTTTTGTTGTAACCATCTCTTGTTCGATCTGAATCACCAAGACCAATTTTGAAGTTACTAAGTTCCCAGCCTGGAGTTATTTTGTTTCCCGCAACTGTAATAGTTCCTTTTTTTATAATAATGGAACAGGATTCAGGTTTTACATTAGAGAAAGAGGCGAATGCAAAAAGTGTACAGCATGCGATGAGAATTGGAAGATGCTTTTTCATGGGGGCTATTAATTTGGTTTGTTAATTGTTTTTTTTATTTCAAAGGAAGGAATTTGAAATTAATTTCCTTTGAAAACAGCTTTTCTTTTTTGCATGAAAGCGGTGATTCCTTCTTTGCAATCGTTGCTCGCAGCGGCAACAACTTGTTCTTGTGCTTCACGATCCAATTGAACCTCGAGTGAATTTGTTGTTCCTTCATTCAGCAATCGTTTTGTCAATCCCAAAGCTTTGGTTGGTAATTCTGAAAGTGTTTTTGCAATTTCCATTGCTGTTTCCATCAACTTTTCATCTTCAACTGCTTTGTAAATCATTCCCATTTGCACTGCTTCCTCTGGAGAAATTTTATCACCCAGCATCATCAATGCTGTTGCACGTTGTAGGCCGACTAATTTCGGTAACAAAAAAGTTCCACCACTATCTGGTATCAATGCAATTTTCGAAAATGCCTGTATAAAGGCAGCTGATTTCCCTGCAATGACAATATCACACGCAAGTGCAATATTTGCACCGGCACCTGCAGCAACGCCATTCACAGCACACACAATTGGTTTTTCAATATTTCTCAAGCGAAGAATAATCGGGTTGTAATGCTCACGAACAATTCTTTCAATTCCCAATCCATTTACATCAGCGGCTTCTGAGAGATCTTGTCCTGCACAAAATGCTTTTCCTTCAGCAGTAAATAAGATTGCACGAATGTTATTGTCGACTTCTGCCTTATCAAGTGCGGCTTGAAGAGCCAATGCCATTTCACGATTTACACTGTGAAATTTTTCAGGTCGGTTTAATTTAATGACCGCGACATTGCCAACGGTTTCTGTGAGAATGGTAGTGTTGCTCATTGGTGATAGTAATTTCGGATAAAGATAATCTAATCAGAATTGTTTTTCCTGCTGCTGTTCCGGTAGCATCAAAACAATAAAAACGGAAACCAAAGGAAGTACACAACCAATCGCAAACCATTTCCAAAAAGGTCTTCCAAAACGATGTGCGCAAAATGCTGTGATCATTGGAACACCGAAAATTGTAGCACCTAAGAAAAATAGAAATGGCATAATTTTAAATACATTTAAAATAATCGAACGGCTCTTTGCAATCCAGACATTTCCACAAGGCCTTACATGCTGTTGAACCAAAATGGGAAATCATTTCTGTGTGCTCGGATTTACATTGTGGACATTTTACGATTTTCGGTTTTCCCAATAGAGAATTCTTGTCGGCAGTGGAATGTTCTGGTGGCGCAATTCCATATTGGCGTAATTTTTCTTTTGCTTCATCTGAAATCCAATCTGTTGTCCAAGTAGGAGCAAGGACAGTTTTGATCGTAATGTTGGAATAACCCTTTCGCGTTAAAGCAGATTTTATTTCTTCCCCAATCATTTCCATTGCCGGACAACCTGTGTAAGTTGGTGTGATCGAAACTTCAATTCCATTTTCACGTTGCACTACATCACGAATAATTCCCATGTCCACAACCGTAAGCACTGGGATTTCAGGATCCACCACTTCGCGCAGGATTTCCCAAATCGCAGCGTGATCAGCGAGGTGATGTGTTATTGATTGATGCACTTTTTCCATGAATTTGAATTCTAAATTTTGAATTCTAAATTTTGAATTTCAATTCAGACCTCAAAATTCAAAATTATTTTTCCTACCATTTCGCACCAGGATAAACCCTTGCGATGGATTGCATTTCCCCAACGATATAACTCAAATATTCAGTATGCTTTTTTTCGCGTGAACCTTTTTGTTGGAAAGCATTTACATCTGGCATTGTTAAGGTTGCTCTCTTGAAAACATCAGCAATCATTTCCAACCATTTTGATTTTAATGCTGCAACATCTGGAATGATTCCTTCTTTTTGTAAAAGCAAATCACCTTCTGTTGTTGCGAAAAGGTCTCCAGTGTACATCCACAAATCATCAATTCCTTTTTGCATTCGCATTTTGCTTTCTTCTGTTCCATCGCCTAAACGCAGCACCCATTCACTTGAATGTCGCAAGTGATAAGTTACTTCTTTCAAAGCTTTCGCTGCAAATCCTGCGAGTGTTTCATCTTTGCTTTTTTGCAATTCAGAATAGAGAAGAAAATTGAAAACGGAATAATAAAATTGTTTCGCTGTGCTTACTGCAAAATCTCCATTGGGCTGTTCTAGCAATAAGGCATTTTTGAATTCCTCATGATTTCTGAAATAAGCGAAATCATCTTCTGTTCTTTCTTTGCCTTCAACAACTCCAGCATAAGTGAGAAGGATTCTGGATTGTCCAATGAAATCCAATGCAATATTGATCATTCCAATATCCTCTTCGAGAAACGGACCATTGCTGCTCCATTCGGAAAGACGATGTCCTGCAATTAAACTGTTGTCGCCAAGCCGCGTAACGAAATCGAGCAGGGCGGTATTTTTATTCTGACTCATAATTATCGATTACAAATATTTTACGTCTTCAGGAATTGTATAAAATGTTGGATGACGATATGCTTTGTCATTCGCAGGTTCAAAAAACGCGCCTTGATCTTCGGGAGAAGAGGCCGTGATTTGATCGGCAGGAACTACCCAAATGCTCGTTCCTTCACTTCTGCGTGAATAAAGATCGCGTGCATTTTGCATTGCCATTTCCTTATCGGCAGCATGAACACTTCCAACATGTTTGTGCGGTGTGCCCGATTTTGCTTGAACGAAAACTTCCCAAAGCGGAAACTGATTGTCTTGTGTGTTGCTCATCTTTTTTTTATTTTTTTACTTGTCACTTGTCACTTGTCACTTGTCACTTGTCACTTGTCACTTGTCACTTGTCA